>DATCFJ010000437.1:0-14872 GCA_036509605.1 Polyangiaceae bacterium
CCGCTGCAACTGGTCAACGGCGCGTCGCAGGTGATCCCGCAGGTGCTGTCCACACAAGTTAGCGTGCCACCGCCCAAGTCGCTGCATTTTTGACCACACGCCCCGCAGTTGTCGACGTCGGTCTTCGTGTCGATGCAGCGCGCGCCGCAGGACGTGTAGCCGTCGTCACAAACGACGCCGCAATGCCCCGCGCACACGGCCTGACCGTGCTCGGGTGCCGTGCATTGAAAGCCGCAACCGTTGCAATTCTCGGCGTCTGTGGCGAGCGTGACGCATTCCCCGTTACATGTGGTCTGACCCTTGGAGCATGCGTCGCTGCCCAGGGGCACGCAGATATTCGAGGCAACGTCGCAGGTGTAACCCGTGGCGCACAGACCGCTGGCGCATTGCCGACCACTCAGGTCCGTGGACAGCCCGCTCTGGCAGGAAAGCGCCCACAGCGCGAGGAGCGTGAGCAACGCGCGCACTAGCGCAGCGCCTGCGCGCGTTCGCGCCGACACTTAGAAGCGACCCCTGGCGGACACCGCGCACAGCTGCGGCATGCAGGCGAAGCCAGCGCTCATCGCCTGCGCGCGAGTTGTCCCCTGCGAGTCGAGCAAGAGCAGCACACCGCCGACGATGACGAGCCCGCCGCCCACGCCCGCCAAGACGCGCGCGGCCGTCTGACGGCTTTGTTCGGTTTCGAGTCGAGATTGATAGCCGAGCTGCGTCGCTTGCTCTTTCGCGTCGGACTCGGCCGAACGCCGCGCCACTTCGAACGCCAACGCCGCGCCAAGCGCGGCTGCTCCGACGCCCATGCTGAGCCAGGGCACCGGTCCAAGCCGAGGGCCGGGGCTCACTGCAGGGGCCGCTGAATGCGGAACGCTCGCGGCGGCCGTGCTTTGCTCCATTTGCAGGTTGATCTCGCGAGGCTCCGTCGCGGACAGCATCACCGTGCGCCGCTCGTCCGTGTAACCGCGGTAAGTGAGCAGGAGCTTGTGCTTGCCGGGGTTGAGCTCGCCGGTCCAAGGTGTGACGCCGACTGGTGTCCCGTCGACCGTGACCGTGGCTCCGGCCGGGCTGGACAGCACACTCAACTGCTGCACTCCCTTCTTGGCCAGAGTCAGAGCCAGAGCCGAGACGATCGCCTTTACGTCGGCGGAATTCTCGGCGCTCGGCGCTCGGCGCAGGTAATCGCGGTACCAGCGGAGGGCGCCTGCGTCGTCCCCAATGTGCTCATAGGCGCGCGCCACGTTGAAGGAAAGCGGCGCACTCGGGAACAATTGGTCGGCTTCGAGAAACAAGTCGACCGCGTCCTTGTAGCGACCCGCGGAGTAAGCGTTGGCCCCTTCTTGATAGCGCGCGCGCGCGTTCGCTCGGCGCTCTTCCTGCGCTGCGTCCTTGCCGGTTGCTGGGGCGGCGGCAGGAGCTTCTTCGGCGGAGCCTCGCTTGCAATACGTAGCGACCGGCGTCGCCAGGAGCAGGGCAAGCAATGGTGGGCTCAAGCGTCGAAAGGAGAAGAGCATCAGTACGGTGACATCAAGTCGCGCGAGGCGCGGTTTGGTGCGGTGGGCATCGGTTGCGAGGGTGTTGACGGGCCTGCTGCTGCGGGCGCCATACGCTTGCTAACGGCCCGCCGTGGCTTGGAGATAGCCCTATTCTGCGGGTCGCTCGGGGCCGCTTCGACCGGATGCGCCGACGCTGGGCTAGCCGCGGGTTCGAGCGGAATGCTCTCGAGCGACACCACGCTGGCCGGGGGCACGACGCTGGCCGGCGGCAGAACCGTGGGCGTCGCCCGGACGGCTCGCGCTGCCGCCGCCGCGCTCGCAAGCTGGCTCATGCGGACTCGCTGAGCTGCCAGCCCCAGCACTAGCGCTACGGACAAGAGACCGGCGAGCAGCAAGAGCCGCGGCAGGGTGAGCCACGCGGAGCGTGGATCTTGCGTTCTAGCGTCGCCGGCAACCGCTACCTGCGCACTGTTTGTGGTACGCGCACCCACGAGCTCTAGGTTCGACGCGCGCATCCCGGACTTTGGCGTCAGCGCGCCCGGAGCATCGAACGACATGCGACCGCCGCGGCGCGAGACACGCTCGTTGGAATGGGCGTCGAGCGAAACACCGCACGCGTCCTCGAAAACACCTTGCGATACGAGCCAACCGGAAAGCGCCTGCCCGAGCTCGGTCATGGACTGGAAGCGCGCTGCGGGCTCCTTTGCCAGGCCGCGTTGAATGATCGCCCACAAGCCCGCGTCCTCTTCGCGCAGGCCGTCCGGTGGAAGCGGCTCGTCCTCCTGGATGCTATCGAGCAGCGCGTTGTAGTTCTGATCTCGGAACGGCAGCTGTCCGGAGATTGCTTCGTAGAGCACGACGCTGAGCGACCAGATATCGGTGCGGTGATCCAAGTCCTCTCGACCGCGCGCCTGTTCGGGCGACATGTACTGCGGGCTGCCGAGCACGGTCCCGTGTTGTGTGAGACGCGTCAACGTGCCCTTCTTGCTGTCGCTGTTCGAAAGCGGGGGCGGGGTCGCGGCTTTCTGGTTCAGATCGGACATCTTGACGATGCCGAAGTCGACGAGCTTCGGCTGAATTCGCTCGTTGTCGACCGCAATGAAGACGTTGTCGGGCTTCAAATCGCGATGCACGATGCCCTTCGCGTGGGCCACCGACAGCGCGTCGGCCACAGGCAACAACAACTGAACGGCCTGCGTGGCCGGGAGGCGGCGCTCGGTCGTGATCAGATTGCCCAGGGTGCGCCCACTGAGCAGCTCCATGACGATGAACGGGTCTCCGAGCTCGGACTCGCCGACGTCGAAGATACGTACGATGGCTGGATGGCCAAGCTTCGCTGCCGCGCGTGCCTCCTGCACCAGGCGCCTGGTGAGCAGTTCCCGCTCGTTCTCCCCGCGGATTACCTTGATCGCAACCGGGGCTTCCAGCTGAAGGTTGACGGCTCGCCAAACACTGCCCATTCCCCCTTCGCCGAGCAAACCCTCGAGCCGATACTTGGACGCAATGACGTCTCCAACCCCGTAGCGCGCATTTACGCTTCGGTGAGGCTCCGCAACAGCAGGCTGGCAACGCGTCAGATCCAAACAGCTAACATTACCACAGGTCACCTTCCGAAGTTCCTCGCTCGCGGCAGAGCCGCGCTTCACTCGCGGTGCAAAATTGCCACAGAATACGCGCTATTCGGGTTTTCCGCGCGGCCTGCGCACCTCTGCCTACTTGCGCTTTCCTCTGCTCTCTCGCGTCTGGCGTCTAGCTCTTCGTGAGGGGCTCGTGTGTCGAGCGCGCGCCGAACGGCTCCGCACCTCGGACACGGGTGCTGGTACCAACTTGGGTATGGCCGCGGTCAAGCTGAAGCCGAACGCGACAACCGGGCAGCTACAGACCTCGAGCTGGTTCATCCCTGGAACCAGCTCGACCCTAAACAACGCTGATATGACTTGGGCAGCGGCGGGCACGCTTCGACCGCTTCAACGTCGCAAACCACGTTTACAAGGAACCGGTCGCCGTGGATCCGTACTTCGACGGCACATTGGTCGAAGAGGCCGTGGCAGCAAAGAAGTAGCGCGCGTCTGGCTACCTCAATCGAGAAACAGCGTTGCCATCACGCGCAAAGTGAGCGGATAGGCGGGCGTGAAGTCCACGTCTTCGCAGCCCCAAAAGCGGCCGTCTGCGGCGCCCGAGCCGGGGTTTGGCGCGAGGCGACCCTTCGCGCCACAGCCAAAGCCCGCCGGCACTGGCTGACCAATACCGGGCTCACCGCGCAGACGGCTCACGGTATCGAATTGCGCCGAGCGAAACACGCCGTTGAATAGGTTCTCCACATCGAAAGCGATATCGAACCAGCGCTGACGGTAGCCGAGGTGCGCGTCGAATTGTGTGAAGCCCGGTGCCACCAAGACGCCGTCGTCGGAAGCCGGACGGTCGCCGATGCCGTAGAAGCGCAAGCCCGCGCGTCCTGCGCCTGGGCCGAGCTCGTGTCGCGCGGACAGTCCGCCGGACCAGGTTCGTTTCGGGGCCAGCGCGAGCCCTCCGCCGTTTTCGTGGTCGGTCGTGAACTGCGAATGCGTGAAGGTCACGGCGCCATCCGCCGCGAGCCAAGGCGTGAGCTCGTAGCGCGACTCGAGCTCCACGCCGTAACGGCGCGTTGCGGGTCCTACGCTCGTCGTGCCGTCGTCCCCGTTCCAAGTGGTTTCGCTGGCGAGGTCGAGCAGCCACGTCGCCGCGGCGAAGTCGAGGCGATCCCAGAGCCGAGTGCGTGCGCCGAGCTCTTCACCGACCGCTCGAGTGAGCGGCGTGACCGACGGACTAGCAAACGCGCCGCGCACGTCGTTTGAGTGAAAACCGTGGCCCCAGTTGACGTACAGGTCGAGCTGCGCGCCTTTGCGATCGAGTGGCGTCACGGCCAGGCTCGCTTTGGGGCTGAACTGGTGCGCGGCGTCGATGCCGCTCTTCGGGATCGCCGGGTCGTTCGTAGCCAGCTCGTTGTCGACGGCGAAGCTGAGCAGGTCCGCGCGGCCACCCAGATTGGCTCTCAGCCAGGGGGCGGGCGTGATCTCCTCATTGAGGTAAGCGCCGAGCAGCGTTTCCTGCACGTTGTTGCCGCGGACTTGAGCCGCCAGCTGGCGCTCGCTCGCATGCCAGAGCTCTTCGTGAATGTCGTCGCTGCGAGCTTGGCTGCCGATCGTGGTGTCGAAGCGAACGCCGGCAACGTCGTGCAGCACTCGGTACGAAACGGCGCCGCCGTAGAACGTCCGTCGATCAATCTGCTCGATCTCGTCACCCGCGGCGGGGTTCTCCTCGTACAGTGTGAAGTTCGAGAACAAATTGAAGCGATAGGTGCCGACGTACGCCTGAGCGTTGACCTCGCTGTTTTCCGCGGGTCGCAGCTTGTAGCCCATGAACAGCTGATGGCGTGCCGTGTTACCGCCCTCGCTCGGGTCGAGCGAGCCGAAGCGTGAGACGAGCCCTTGAAAGACAGCGCGCGCCGGGATCTGCCCGGAGCCATGCCAGTTGCCCGAGTAGCTCGACTCACCGACGGTCAAACTCGACGTGGGCGATAGGGCAAACGTGAGCTTGTTGAATAGCTTGTAGCGGTCCCAGCCCTCGGGGTTATCGAATGGGCCGTCCTGGCGACCCACCTCGACCGCGAACATCGCGTCGGCCTTGTCCCACTTCGGGCTCGCGATGAGCAGGCCGCGGTAGGACGGTGCGCCGTGCCCTGGCGAGCCGCCGAAACCGAAACCCAGTGAGCTGTGCTCGAAGCCGCTGCGCGTGACGAGGTTCACCGCGCCTGCGGTCGCGAAGTCTCCTTGGTTGGCAAAGTAGGTACCCTTCGAGAGCTCGACGCGTTCGACGGTCTCCGGGATGATGAAGTTAGTGTCGGAAAATCCCTGGCCGTGCGCGTGCGACACCATGTTGATCGGAATGCCGTCGATGGACAGCGCGATGTCGGTGCCGTGATCCGCGTCAAAACCGCGCAAAAAGTACTGATTTGCTTTGCCGCCGCCCGAGTGCTGCACCATCACCAGCCCGGGCGTGACGCGCAGGATGTCTTGCACCGAGCCGATCGGACGCAACGCAAAATCTCGATCTCGCACGGTGGACGACGATGCCGCGCTGATCGGCTTTCGACCGAACACGAGTGTCGTCTCGGTGTTCTTCTGCGCCACCGGTGGCGGTCCCAGTGCAGGCAACACGGGCGGCTCTTCGACCACGGCTTGCGAGAGCGCGGGTGGCTCGAAGGGTAGCGACAACAGAACCGTGGCGCGAATCGGCGCGTCGTTCTGGCGCGCCGGAGTGAACGACCAACTCTTCACCGCGGCTAGCGCCGCTTCGTCGAAGCCGTGACCTGCGGGCTGAACGACCTTGGCGTCAACCACGCGCCCCGTTTCGTCCACTACGATCTCGAGACCTACAGTACCGGAGATGCGGTCGCGCAACGCGTCCGCGGGATAGGCCGGATCGGGATGACTGGTCAGCGTCGGAGCGAGTGCTGTGCCGGTCGCGTCTGCTTCCGGGGGCGTAGCGCCGCCGGTCGGTTCTTGAGCCACAAGCGGCTGCGCGGAGAGCAGCAAGCTGAGAGCGACGGCGGACTTCGAGAACGAGCGATTGCGCATGTTTCTGCCTGAAACGCGCCGGACACGAAGGCCCGCCCGCATCTGCGCAGAGGCCAGTAACACAACTGTTAAGATACGTGCTACAGCGTTTTTCGGCTGCACGAATGTGTCAATGCGTCGTCACACGATTGAGATGATTCCGCTCCCCCGAGTCCGGCAATGACGCATTGACACAACAAGCGAACACAATGAACACGTTGGTCGACGAGATGAAGCGAGAACGTCGCATCGCGATGACGCGATGAAAAGAAACGCGCGTGTGTGTGTTGTTGTCGCTTCGTGTTGGTAGCACGATGAGAGTCTTCGTGTTACGTCCTTGCCTGCGGTGACGACTCGTCCCTTACTGCCTTACTCGCCGGCCATCGGTCGCGCGATTGATGCGCGCGCGGTTGCACGCGACGCGTTCCATATGCTGCCGTTCAGCGGGAAGGGCGTGGCTTTCCTGCTCTCTGCTTCGGTGCACGTCGCGCTCGGGGTGGCGTTGGCGCGCGGAGCACAGCGACCTTCCCAAGTGAGTCCACCGCAACGCGTGCTTATCGAGATCAGCGCGGTCGATCTGGCTCTTGATCCCCCAGCGGAGCCGGCGCACTCGGAAACTGCCGTTCCGACTCCGCATGAACGCCAGGCTCACCCGTTGCCGCCGCGGCCGCCTGAAGCGTTGGCTCGTTCCTTGCTGCCCGCGCCGGCTGGCGGTGATTCTTCAGCTCTCGCCGGAGCGGCCGTGATAACTTCAACCGCTGCGACCGCGCCGCAATTTGCGATGACGGTGGGCGCTACTACACGCCCCTCCGGCGACGGCATCCCCACCAACAGCCGAGCGGGCGCGCCGGGCTCTGGCGCCGCAGATCAGCCGTCGCCCGAGGCTCTCGTGGACACCGCGGCTAAGCTGCTTGCTGGCAGCTCCCCGAGCTACACGGCCGACGCCGAAGCCGCCGGCGTCGAAGCCGATGTTCCACTAGAAATCGTGGTCGACGCGCTAGGGACGGTGATTGCTGCGCGCCTGCTGGCACATGTTGGGTATGGCCTCGACGAAGCGGCGTTACGAGGCGTGCGCGCGTACCGCTTTTCGCCGGCGCGTCGCGCCGGGAAAGCACTCGCCGTCCGCATGCGTTGGCTGATGCGGTTTCAACTGCGCTAGGAGCCAATCCCTAGAACCTCGGACCTAGCTTTCCGAAGCGGCGCGAGCAGACCGAGGCGCCGCGGCGCGGTGTATTTTCAGTCCGTCGCCGGGGTGCTTGGCGTTCCCGCTCCGCTTGCAGAACCGGCTCCGGTCATGTCAGAACACGATCGCGGCGATACGCAGCCAAGACCAATACGCCGCGACCGCGCCGATAACGTATAGCGCGGGTGTGCGCGCGCGGCCGAGCAAGCGCTGCGGGATGGGCAAGCGCACCAGCAAGTAGGCAGCCAGTACCACCATCAGCTGGCCAATCTCCACGCCGACGTTGAAGCTGAGCAAGGCCATCGGCAAGTGGCTCTGGGGCAGACCGATGTTCTTCAGCGCGCTCGCGAAACCGAGGCCGTGTACCAGGCCGAACAAGAACGAGACCAAAGCGGGTGCGCGTCGGGCCAGAGTGTCTTTGTTGCGCAAGGCCTCGCTAGCCACGAGCACGATCGACAGCGCGATGGACGCCTCGACAGGTGCCGAGCGCAGGCTGATCCAGCCAAAAACGCTGCACGCGAGCGTCAAGCTATGCGCCAGCGTGAACGCGCTGATCGTGCCGATCAGCCGGCGTCGGAAGCCGACCAGGAAGAGCAGGCTGATCACGAACGCGAGGTGGTCGATGCCACTCAGGATGTGCTGGACGCCGAGCACGGTGTAAGCCCGAGCGATCTCGGCGAAACCGCGGCGGTCGTCGGCCGAGCCGTACAGCTGCACGGACGGCTGCGCACTGGTCATGGTGTAGACGTGACTCTGTCCGTCGATCCAAGTGATCTTCACCAGGGCAGCGGAGTAGCGCTTGCCGACGCCTTCCACCGTCAGGGCGCCTTTTAGGCCGCCGTTGCCGCAATGCACGGCGTTTGCGTCTGCCGTGCAGCCGTCGGGCCAATGCGGCATGAGGTCGTTGCCCATTGGACGCTTGTCGTTCGTGGCGGACCACAACCAGATGAACTCGCCTGGTGAGGCCTCGCGGACCTCCATTTCGGCCATGCTCATTTCGTGCGCGCGCGCGGGCACGGCGAGCAGCGCGAAGGCGGCGACGAGCATCAGCAAAAGCGCGCGGCTGAGCGGCGCTCGGCGCGCCACCGAGCGAGATGACAGCGCCGCGCTCATTCGACCGAACCCTTGATCGGCGTCTCGTACTTGACCGTGTACTTCTTGGCTAACGCGCGCACTGCGGCGGTGCGCTGCTCCGAGCCGATGTCGTCTTTCCAATCCTGCAGCAGCACTCCGCGCAGCTGCTCATACACGGCGGGTTTCGGCGGGGTGATGGCATCGAGCTTCATGGCGCGCCATCCGCCACGCGTGGACAGCGCCTGCCAGCTGCCCGGCTTCGACTCTTCCAACGCTTTGGCCACCTCCGGTCCATAACTCTCGACCAAATTCGAACGTGGACGCCCTTTGAAGACACGCAGACCGGCCTTGGCGTCTCCAGGCAGTCCGCTGCTGAGGGCAGCCACGAAGTCGCGCACGGCTTGCTCCGAGCTTTCGCCGGAGAGCGCCGCCTCTTCGAAATCATAGCGAGCCGGCTCGTCGTATTTGTCGCGATGACTCTCGAACCAAGCACGGAGCACTTTGTCGTCGGCTGGCGGCAACTTGACGTTGCTGTCGACCACGCTCAGCGCCTTGAAGATCACGCGGTCGCGGATCGCGGGATCTCCTTTGTCGACCTGGAGCGCGAGCCCTTCACGGTAGAGGACTTCGTTGTCGAGCCAAACGCGGTGCAGCGCCTCGAGCTCGTGTGCGTTCGGCTCTCGGCCCCGGGCGGCTTTGAACGTCTCTACCGCTTCGCTATCGACGTCCGGGGTGACGACGATCAGGTGCGGGTCGTCGGCCTTGCTGACCATGGCGTGATCGATCGCGAACAGCAGCCCGCCCAAGACGACGAAATGCAAGAGCGGCTCGCGCAGCCAACCGGGTGGACGCAGCTGGCCCGGTCGCGACGGTGCGACGCGGGCTGGATCGGTTTGGTAGGCTTCTGCGAGCGGTGCGTTGATGAGCGGAGTAGTCATGGCTGGTCAGCTACAAAATGAACAACGGCGTCGTGCGAGCTTACCCGCACGACGCCGCAGTTTACGAAACAGTCAGGTGACGAGCGTCTTACTTAACGCCCGCGACCGGCGTCGATCCAGCTACCTCGATGTAGATGGGGTTGGCGTAGAACCAGACATCCGACCAAGCGGCAATGTCGAACGAAACCGCCTTCTTGCCGGCAATCGGGCTGGCCCCGCTAGCCGTCGCCAAGTGATCCGGGCAGCCGTCGAATTGGCTGGCCGCGCTGTGCACTGTGGTGCAAGGGATCGTGAGGCGCGTGGGGTCGTTCGCGTTCGTGTAGACGTCGGCCAGCGGGTTACCGCTCGCGTCTGTCTCGGACGGCACTGCCGGCGGCATGTTGGTGCCGCGCAAGCGAATGTACTGCGAGGCCGTAACCGCGGAGATGCGGAACGTCATCGTCAGGAACGTGGAGCCGTCAGTCGGGGAGATCGACGTCTTCCAGGCCGAGGCGCCGCTGCCGTTGAACGTCTTCAGGATAGCAGCGCTCAGGTTCTTGGCTGCGGCGGGAACTGCGGACAGATCTGCTGTCGTGCCATCGGCATGCAGCCAATTGGTGTTGCGCGGCCATTCACCGGCGTAGTCCGGCGCACCAGGCGTCCTGTAGCCGGTCACCATGCCGCCGATCACGTCGATGTGATCGAGCACGGGCATGTTGATCGGTTGATTGATGCCGACCTGCAACAACGACGGGTTGGGGAAGGTGTACGGCGAGTAGTTCGTGCCTGCCGGGTCGCGCACCGTGATGCCAACGACGATGTCCGAACCGGCCGCAACGGCCAGCTTCTCGCCCATCGTTGCGCAGCCCGTGGAGCTAACGCTGGTGCCGGCGACCGCCGCGTTTGCGGACAGCTCGCCGACGAGCGCATCGCCCTTGCCGGTGCAGGCCACGAACGCGAGACGGTCGATGATTTGTCCGCCGGTCGCGAAGTTGTTGCCGGTGCGTAGACCGTCGACGATCTGTTGTGGAGTGGCTTTCTTTCCGCCGGCACGCACCATCGTGTAGTTGCGTTGGTACTCGCCGGGGAGGAAGTCCTGCGTCGTGCGGCGATCGTCTGGGCCGAAGCTGCCGCGGTTGTGCCAATCGGAGCTCGCGAAGAACCAGAAGTTGCGACCCTCGCCCAAGAGCGAGTCCCACACGCCGCCGATTTGCGCGCCGTAGACGCCCGTGCCGCCGTAGGTCGTGCCACCCACGCTGTCGACCAAGCCTGCACTGCCGCCGAAGTTGTTGCGCAGCACCTGGTATTCGCCGCGGTTGGCCGAAGCGCCGTGACCGGGTTGCGTCTCCATGCCGAAGGCGATCTTCGGAGCGATGTTGTTGAAGTCGCGCAGGTTCTCGATATTGAACCCCTGGTTGCCGTCGGCGAAGAACGGGCCGGCGCGCTCGATGTGAGCGGGCACGTAGTAGCTAGTGTCCGGGTGGAAGGCGGCCATCCACTTCAGGCCTTCCATCGTCTTGTTGTTGCCCTTGGTGCCATTGCCAACACCCGCTGCCGGGATGAGCTTGAACGCGGTCGCGTTCCAGCTCGGATCAGCCGCGTTCGCGCTACCCGGGACGGAGCAATCAAAGGCGTTGCTGACGCCGCGGCTGGTGTCCGTGTCCGCGCGGTCGAAGCAATACTCGAACTGCGCGAGCGCGTTGGCGTTGCCGAGCGCCGTGTAGCCGGGCGTGGTTGGCAGTGGCGTGGTGTCGACGGTCGACGGGATCTGGCCCGTGATCACCGACATCGAGGTGTGCTCATGGCCGGGAACGACCGTCTCGATACCCAGGAATAGCGGCAGATTCTTGTACGCATTGAGATACTCGATCAGCGGGTATTGAAACTCTTCGATCGATTCCCAGCGCCACATGTTGCGGTTCGGGGTCGCGCCCGACACGTCGCCCTTCGGCGTCACGCCGGAGTTCTCCCACGTGGTGTTCGGGATGCTTTGACCCGCGGGCGGTGCGCCCGGAACGAACGGATAAGCGGGTGTGGTGAGGCTCGCGTCTTCCACCAAGGTGCAGTTGCGGTTGCCGTTGCCGCCGTGACCGGCTTGCACGAACCAGTCGAGACCAAAGGTGCCGTCTTTCTTGTCAGTCGCCTTGCTGACCAGCTTCTGCATCGAGAGCACGCCGTCGGAGCAGGTGGTGTGGTTGTGGAAGTCGCCGGCAACGTAGGTGCCGGGCGTCTTCGACGGGACCGAGAAGGTGACCTGCGTGGTGAGCGTGTCCGCGCACGAGGCAGCCGGGTCCCCGTCGCTGACCGTCAGGGTGACCGTCGCCGTGCCGGGGGTCGTGGACGTGAGCTTGGGGTTTTGGGCGGTGGCGTCGCTGAGCGTCCCCGCGGTGGTCGTCCAGGCGTACGTCAGTGCGCTCGGCCCAGCGTCGTTGTCGTGTGCTGACGAGGAGAGCGTAATCGTGCCGCCGACCTGCACTTCGCTCGGGCTCGCGCCGAGCGCGTCGATCGTCGGGCACAGGTTCAGCGCGCCCGAGACCATGACGCTGCCCGTGCGCGGCGCCTCGTGACAGGTCAACGGAACAGTGACGGCGACCGTGGTGCGCGCCTGCACGTTGAAGGTGGCCGAGCCGCCGCAGTTGGTCGCTGCATCAGTGGTGGTGGCCGAAAGGGTGATGGCGTAACCCGTGCCGGCCGGGAGCCCGCCAATGGTGGCGCTCAGCTTCGTGGCCGCGGACAGGTCGATCGAGCCGGTCTTGGAGAAGCCGTTCGGACCGATGATGGTGAAGCTCGCGCTATTGATGGTGGAACCCGACGCGAGTTGCAGAGCGAGGCCAACCGAGCCGGTCGACTCCTGCGTCGTACCCGAGGGGGCGTTCGTTGCGTCACCCTGGCTGCCACACCCGACAACGGATGCGACTCCCAGGAAACCTACTGCCAGCATCGTCAACTTTTGAGTTCTCATAATCACTTGCCTCCGAACGGACTTTGCGCCCGTGCCACTTGGTGGGTACGGAGCAAGAGGCAGGCCAGAGCGACGCAGCCGGTAACAAGCGCATCACACTGACGAAATCCGCGGGCAGTTGGCATTCGCGCACACGTCGATCACGCCTCCGTCACAGCGCGCATTCCGGAAAACGAACGACCTCCTCCGAATACCGAAATCCGCCGTCGCGCAGAGTGGCGGAGTCAGCGCCGAGCTGAGCCGGCGCTCGACGCTTCGCCGCTCATCAGTGCGAGTGCGCGGGATGCCTCCGTGCGTGCGGGTTGCACCCGCGTTAGCTCGTCGAGCAGGGCGCGAGCTGACGCGCCGTCCGAGCGAGCCAGAGCCGTTGCCATCGCGAATAGCGGATCGTACGCCGGACGAAAATCCGGACTGATGCGCAGCACGGAGAGCAGCGGTTCGCGGACCTGCGCCAGCATCTCTTGAACTCTGGGCGCGGGGCGCACGTCTCGGCCCGACTTGATGAACTGGGCGCGAGCCAGCCAATAAGCGCTCAGCTTCGTTAGCCAGGCGCGATCAGCTGTGGGGGAAACCAGCTGCTCGGGTTCAATCGATAGCTGTCCAAGAAGCTTGATCAGCCGCTCGGATGGGCTCGAATCCGGTGCGTAGGTGATGCGCGGGGCGAGGTAGGCGACCACCGGGCGGTCGTCTGTGTTTGCGGGCGCGTTTCCCGCAAAGCGCGAGAGCGCACGCGAGTCCGCGATGAAGCTGCCGAGCACCGCGTACTCGTCTTCGAGCCCGAGGTCGGCGACTTGCGGTAGCGCAAGGTGTGACAGCCGATTGCGTATCGCCGTGACGTCGAAGCGATTTTGGTCCGAGCGTGCGACGAGGCCGAGCACGGGTGTTTCCAGACTGTTGCTCGCGATCATGGCCCAGCCTTGTGGGTAGACCGTCACGAAGGACCGAACGATGCTGCGCAGCGTCTCGAGATCGAGCTGGTGCAGTGGCAGCCATTGGCAGAACACGCCCCCGCTGCCGAGTCGCCGGCGCACGGCCTCGAAATGCTCCACTGTATACAACGCGCCCGAGCCGCTGCGCGCCGGGTGAAAGTTGTCCGACACGATTACGTCATACTGGCGATCGCTGGCGCGCACGAAGCGGCGGGCGTCAGCAGCCATCACGTGAAGCCGGGGCCCGCCCGCTCTGCTTTCGGCCAGGTGCGTGAAGCGGCTCGATGCGGCGATTACCTCTGGCAACAGCTCGACCGCGTCGACGTCGAGCGTTGGGTCCTCTGCCGCAGACGAGGCTGTCACACCGCTTCCGAGACCCAGGAACAACGCGCGACGGGGCGTTGGGTGGAGCAGCAGGGGAAGCCACGCTTGGCGCGCGTCCACGCGCAGCGTGGCGCTGCTCCCCTCCTGCTCGCGGTTGTTGATTCGCAGACGCGCGACGCCGTCTCCGTCTTCGACCACGCTCACCGCAGCCATCACGCCCTCCTCGTAACTGACGACGTGGCCGCCTTCGGGGATCTCGACGAACCGCAGCGGCGGTGCGAGGAGCGCGGCGGCCAGGGTGGCCGCTGCGGGCAGCCTCACCATTTTTGTGGACCACGCCAGCCGCGACGTCGAGGCTAAATAGCCTGCGACAATCATTAGCAGCGCGGTCTTCGGTCCGAAGGCGGGCACGGCGAGCACTCCCCAGAGCGCGGGCGCTGCCGCCGCGGCCAGCGTGTTGATGCCGAGCGCGCGTCCGAAGCTGACGCCGGCGGCTGAAGCCGTGCGGCTCAGGTGACTGAACAGAGCGCCCATCACGATCGTGGGCAGCCCAAACGCAACGAGTGCCAGCAGCGCTTCGGCAGCGAGCGCGGCGATCACGCTAGTGCCGAACGTGCCTTCTGCCCATGCTTTGACGCGCTCCGTGGCCCATAGTGAGCCTGTTCCGACGAGGCAAGCGGTGGCTAGAGTCGCGAGGAGGCGATCAGGTATCGTGTTGGAACCGTCTCGATTGCGGTGGCGCTCGAGCCAGCGCTGGTACGCGGCGGCGCCTGCAGCACTGCCCACCAGATACACGGCGAGCAACAAAGCGAACGTATAGACCGTGTCCTCCGTCACTTGGCTCAGCACGCGGACGACGAGGACCTCGTAACCGATGCCCAAGAGGCCCGTGACCGCTAGGCGCGTGGCGGCGCTACGCGCACGCAGGCGGTGAGGTTTACTCGGCGTCGATGCGGGCGGTGTCGCCTTCGTGAACACAGCCAGCGCAAGCACGCCGCATAGCAGATTCAGCGCGCTGCAAAGCGCTGCGCTGCGCGCGAGTCCGACGGCAGGAATCAGCCAGAACGCCGTAGCGAGCACGCCGAGTACCGCACCGAACGTATTGCTAGCATAGAGCGCCGCGATGGACCTTCGCTCACTCTGCAGGTGTGTCGCGAGACGCTCCATGGCCGGCAGCGTGGCGCCCATCGCGGCGGTCGCAGGGAGCAGCAGCAAAAACGTGCTGAAAAAGGCCACCGACCATTGCCACGCCACAGAAGGCTCTGCTCCGGTCGCTCTCATCACCCAGCCGCTGATCGTCGCCCAAACGAGCAGCAGCAGCAGGCTCCACGACGCAATCAGCAGCTCGCACGCGGCATACCAGCGCACCGGGCGCGGGCTGCGTTCGATGCGTGGCCCGAA
>DATCFJ010000438.1:0-7466 GCA_036509605.1 Polyangiaceae bacterium
CAGTCATCGGGGGATTCTCCCCCGCACCCGCTGAAATGAATTCAGCGGGGCCCCACCTCCTAGTTTGGGGCCCCGGCCCCAAACGCGCGCGACTAGGGTTGCTGGGGCGAGCACGCGGTATTACGGCGGCGGTTAGTGAAAGTCGCCACCTGGAACGTCAATTCGATTCGCGCTCGGCTCGACCACGCTTGTGATTGGCTGGAGCGCGTGCAGCCCGATGTCCTGTGCATGCAGGAAACAAAAGTCGTCGATGACGACTTCCCAACCGACGAGTTCATGCGCCTGGGTTACGGAATCGCGATGGCCGGGCAGCTCTCGTACAACGGCGTCGCGATCCTGTCGCGGCTGCCAATGAAGGAGATCAGCATCGGGCTTTCGGGGCAAGGCCCAGATGCCGACAAGCGTGCCATCGCCGCCACGATCTCCGGTGTGCGAATTTTCTCGTGTTACGTGCCAAACGGCAAGACCGTCACCTCGCCCTCGTTTGCCGAGAAGCTCGCTTGGCTCGAGCAACTGCGCAGCACGCTCGACGCGACTGCCGATCCGAAGAGTGACGTGCTGGTCTGTGGCGACTTCAACATCGCCACCGACGAGCGCGATGTTTACGCGCCCGAGTTGTTTCGCGGCAAGGTTCACTTTCACCCCGACGAGCACCGCGCGCTCGCCAAAGTTCGCGAGTTCGGCCTGAAAGACGCCTTCCGCGAGCTACACGCCGAAGCTGGCTTGTACAGCTGGTGGGACTACCGGGGCGGCGGGTTCCGCAAGAATGAAGGGCTGCGCATCGACTACGTATTCCTGTCCGAGTCTCTCGCGCGGCGTTGCACCAGCGCCACGATGGACGTCGAGCCGCGCCGCTTGGACAAGCCGTCCGATCACATTCCCGTGCTGGTAGAGCTCAGCTGACTGCTCCCTGACATTGGGTTGATGGTCACCGACCCCATCAAAGACGGCAAAGCCTTCGGCGTCCGAGTGCGCTCGAGAAAGAGACGAACCGCCAAGCGCGACGCCGAAGGCTTTGACGGCCTGCGGCGTAACGCTTGACCATCAAGAGAGGAAGCCGAAACCCGCGCGACAGGCGCGCGCCGCTGCCACGCTGACGCGCCCATGCTCGAGGTAAGCTTCGAGCTCGGGCTCGATCTCGAAGGCGCGGGTCACGCGAGACAAGGCCACGAGGTACACATACTCACGAGCCAGGCCGCCACCGCGCTCGGCGCGACACGCTGCCTCGACGGCACTGGCGATGTCTTGGCCCAACGCGAGCAGCCCGCTCACGATGTCTTGAAACGCGGCTCCGCGCCGCACGTCACGCGCAGCGATATGCCGGCGAGATAGCTCACGGCGACGCCCCCCTTCGAGCACCCCAGCGCCGTGTTCCAGAAGCAGTGCTCGCCCCTCTTCGTCGTCGTTGCTCTGAGCCGAGCCCACGCGAAACAGGCCGAGCTCCTCGCGCTGAGCCAAGACCCGAGGCCGAACGTGGCCCTCGATTTCGTGGAGCACGATGCGCAGCACGGCTTCCTCGCTGTGCCACAACCCGGGACGAACACCAACGAAGCCCTCGCCCACTGCCGCAGCTGCTGCCTGATTCGCGCGAACCTCGACGCGCACTGGCAAGCCGGCCGTCGCGCGCTCCAGCGCACAGAACAAGCTTTCTGGATCGGCGCGGTCGTCGCTGCGATGCTGCTTCGATGGTGCGTCCTCGGCGGCGCTGATCCAGCGCTCCGCCCAAGCGTCGGCGGCGTCGCCATCCGGGGATTGTTCGAGCGGGTAGCGACGCGCGCTGTACGTCGCAAACTCCGGGGTTGCGACGTGCTCGGCTGCCAGCGCTTCAGCCTCCAGCTCGAGCGCACGAGCCGCGTAGGCGGCGCCCAGGGCACCCAAGCCACCGATGGCAAGCGCTGCACCCTCGAGCGCGCCGCGCAAGCTGCCGAGCGCGGGGCGCGCGGCGTACTCGAAGCGCGGCGCGCGTTGTTTGCCGGAGCCCCAGTCGGCGATCAGAGCTTCGCGCTCGGGCGCCGCATTCAGCGGCTGAGCGCGATCAATCAGCCGAATTTCGGCCTCTGCGCGACGCAGCAGCTGCTGGGTGTTCTGAAAAAGCGGAGTGCGATCCAGCTCGATCACACCGCGGGGCTGCGGAGTGATCGACATGGCTTAAAGCTTGTTCGCGGCGATGTTCGCGAGCTCGCTGCGCTCGCCTTTGGACATCAGAATGTGCCCAACGATCGGCTCGCCGCGCAGCCGGTCCGCCGTGACGGATAGGCCGTTGGTGGAGCTGTCGACGTACGGGTTGTCGATCTGAAACGGGTCTCCCGTCAGGATGATCTTCGTGCCCTCACCGCAGCGTGTGATGACGGTCTTGACCTCGTGTGGCGTCAGATTCTGCGCTTCGTCGACGATCACGTATTGGTGCGGCAAGCTGCGGCCGCGAATGTAGGTGAGCGGCTCGACCTGCAGCTGGCCTGCGTCGAACAGCTCTTCGAAGCCGCGCACACCGCGGCGCTTACTGCCGCCAGCAACCAACAAGAACTCGAGATTGTCGTAGATCGGTTGCATCCACGGGTTCAGCTTCTGGTCCACGTCGCCCGGCAGGAAGCCGATATCGCGACCGAGCGGCATCACCGGACGGCTCACGAGCAAGCGCGCGTAGGCGCCGTCGTCGACGACGCGGCGCAGGCCTGCGGCGAGCGCGAGCAGCGTTTTGCCGGTACCAGCCTTGCCGACCACGGTGAGCAGCTTGACGTTGTCGTCGAGCAGCAAATCGAGCGCGAACGCCTGCTCCTTGTTGCGTGGGCGAATGCCGAGCAGGCCTTCGCGCGGCGTCTTCAGCGCGCGAATTTCCTTCGGCTCGTGGTGAAAGCGACCGAGCGCGGTGCGGGGCCGCGGGCTGTCGTCACGCAGCACGACGCACGCGTTGGCGTTGATCTTGTCGGCGTCTGCGGGCTTCAGCGTGCTCGATTCGAAGAATTTGTCGAGCTCGGCAGCCGTCACGGCAAGCTCGATGATACCGGTCTCGACGCGGTCGAGGTCGACCGCGGAGTTCTCGTAGGTTTGGGTGATCAGGCCGAGCGCATCTGCGCGGATGCGCAGATTCACGTCCATTGTCACGAAGATCGTGGGCTTGTCCGGCGATTCGTCGCGAAACTCGAGCGCGGTCTGTAAAATCGCATGATCCCCGGTGTTCGGGTTGAGCGCGATCTTCAGCTCGAGGCGGCGCATTGGCACGTGCACGCGCAGGGTGCCGCCGTCTTGCAGGTCGACACCTTTGGAGAGCGGGCCTTTGGCGCGTTGCGCGTCGAGCAAACGCGAAACGGTGCGCGCGTTGCGGCCGCGCTCGTTGGCGTCTCGCTTGAACTGATCGATCTCCTCGATCACGTAGATCGGGAGAATCACATCGTTGTCCTCGAACTTCAGGAAGGCGTGGGGGTCGTGGATCAGAACATTCGTGTCGAGGACGTAATTCTTTTTCATCGTTACCTTGGCGCATGCCGCGCCGCCGAGGGCGGATAACCCTGCCCCATCTTACACGCAACGAGGGAATCCCCCCGCCCGGAGATGCGGCCCGAGGCCCGCATAAAAGCCTTTTCACATCCATGCGTTAGACGAGCGACGCGGCGAACGCGAGCAACTAGCGCGTGCCCACCGCGCGCTGGCCCCTGCCACGAAGTGATCCGTGAAAAAATCCCTATGCGTTCCGAGAGGCGCCTCCGAGCGCACGGAAAACACAAGCCTTATACAGCCCGAGCACTCCGTGCCCACACTCGAGTCAAGACAGCGCGCCGTAGCCTCTGTTACATTCTAAGTTGAAGCAGGGTCTCGATCACATGTCAGACGAGGTTCATGAGGGTGACGTCTTGGCCGGCAAGTTCCGGATCGAGCGAGTGCTCGGTCAGGGTGCCATGGGCGTCGTCGTGGCTGCCACGCACATCCAGTTGGATGAGCGCGTCGCCTTGAAGTTTCTGTTACCCGAAGCGCTCGTCAATGCGGACGCAGTGGCCCGTTTCGCGCGTGAAGCGCGCGCCGCGGTGAAGATCAAGAGTGAGCATGTCGTCCGCGTGTCGGACGTCGGCACGCTGGAGAGCGGCTCGCCATACATGGTGATGGAGTACCTGCAGGGGCAGGATTTGTCGGATTGGACGCGTGATCGTGGCACGCTCAGCGTGCCGGAAGCCGTGGAATTCTTGCTGCAAGCCTGCGAGGCACTGGCCGAGGCGCACGCCATTGGCATCGTTCACCGAGATCTGAAGCCGGCGAACCTGTTCGTGACGACGCGGCGTGACGGAACTCCGTGCATCAAAGTTCTGGACTTCGGCATCTCCAAATTTACGGGAGCTGGCGGCGATCTGGGCATGACCAAGACGTCGACCGTCATGGGCTCGCCGCTGTACATGTCGCCCGAGCAGCTGAGCTCGACGCGCACCGTGGACTCCCGCACGGACATCTGGGCGATAGGCGTGATCCTGTTCGAGCTGGTTTCGGGACGCGTGCCGTTCGAGGCCGAAACCATGCCAGAATTGTGCGGCAAGGTGCTGTCGGAGCCGCCGCCGAGCCTGCGCGGCTTGCGTCAGAATATGCCGGAAGCGATCGACGCCATCGTCTTCCGTTGCTTGGCCAAGGATCGCACGCAGCGTTACGCCAACGTGGCGGAGCTCGCCGAAGCGCTAGCGCCGCTCGGGCCACCCAATGCGACGCGATCCGCTGAGCGCATTGCGCGCATTTTGCGCGCCTCGGGCGCGCTCCGCTCGAGCGGCAGCGGTCAGCAGCCGACCGTCTTGGCGACAACTGGAAACGTCGTCACCTTGAAGGCCGCGCAGGATCTGCGAACGGCACGCCCCCAAAGGTCATGGGCGGTTTGGTTGCCCGTTCCGTTGCTGCTTGCGGCGGCAGCCGCGTTCTGGGTATTTCGCAGGCCAGCGCCGGCTATCGAGCATGCGGCAGAGCTCCCGGCGCTGCCGGCCGTTGCGGCTGCGCCGCCCGCACCTTTGGCGACGCAGCAGGTCGTCACTGCGGCGCGTGTCGCCGTCCCGGTGATCGAAAGCGCTGCGCCGTCCAACTCCGCGCCAGTGAACCCAGCCAAACTCGAACCGGCCGCCCGCTCCGTAAAGGCGACAGCAGCACCCGGAGCGAACCTGGCGAAGTCGGCCATACCGAACCGCCCGCCGCCGGCCGCCGTCGCACCGCCGCCGCCGCCGCCGCCACCACCACCACCACCACCGGCGCACGCTGGCGATCCACTGGAAGATCGCCGCTGAACGATTGAGAAAACACGCACTTGCCGTGGTAATTTTTTGAACATGCACTCGTGCTGCAAGCAACAACGCTCGAGCGGCAGCGTGATGAGCAACAAATCGAGAGCAGCCTAAAGCGCTGGACTTGCTCTCATAAGTCTGCGTTTCATTGCACGGTCACGAGGAGGATTGGGCCCGCGCCTGTGCGGGTCCACGAGCGAATCCATGGGATCGCGCTGACGCGGGAGTTGCTCAATGACCGGGAAAATCATGGGTTCGACGGTGCGCTTCGCGGCGCTTGCCGTGCTCTGCATGGCAAGCTCGCGCGTTGCAAAAGCGCAGGAGGTGTCGTCAGGGAGCAGTGTCGCCGCACAAGCACTGTTCGACGAAGCCAAGCGCTTGATCCAACAGGGTGATGCCGCCGCTGCCTGCCCCAAGCTCGAAGAGAGCGAGCGTCTCGAGCCCGGTATCGGCACCAAGCTCAACCTAGCCAACTGCTATGAAAAGGTCGGCCGCACGGCAAGCGCCTGGATTCTGTATCTCGAGGTGGAATCGGACACCAAGCGCAATGGCCAAGTCGAGCGCCAAACCCTAGCGCACAATCGCGCTGTGGCGCTGCAACCCAAGCTATCGCACGTGACCATCAACGTGCCACCGGCGAGCCGCGTACCCGGTCTCGTCGTCGAACGCGACGGAGTCGCGGTGGGCGCGGCCCAATGGGGGCTGTCGATCCCCGTCGACCCCGGGACGCACACCGTAAAGGCCCACGCCCCGAGCAAGAGGGATTGGGAAAGCACGCTGACCGTCGCGGCCGACGCGAGCGCGCAAGCGCTAAGCGTGCCAGAGCTGGAGAACGCGCCGGTCACGCAACAAAGGCCAACAGCAGCGCCCAGGCCGCTCAATCGTGGGCTGCGCACGGGTGCCTACATCAGCTTTGGAGTCAGCGGCGTCGGCGCAGTGCTCGGCACTGCGTTCGGTCTGCACGCGATCAGTAAGAACAACGCTTCGAATTCGCCTGACAAGTGCCAAGGCGATACCTGCCTGGCCAGTGGCACGTCCTTGCGCAATGACGCGCGCAGCGCAGGCACCATCTCAACCGTTGCCTTCGCCGTCAGTGGTGCCGCACTAGCGACAGGCGTGGTGTTGTTCTTCGTGTCCTCCAAACGAGGCGAGGCGCCGACAACATCACCGCTCAGCGCCGGAGCATTCGCCACTCAAAACGGCGGCGAGCTCAGCCTGCGAGGCGCGTTTTGAAAGCCTCTAAGCGCTCCGTACTGCAGGTTGTAACGCTAGCGCTCACGCTGGGTTTGATCGCCGCCTGTAACAGCTTGATCGGAGCCGGCGCGCCCACCAAAGTCGATGCCTTCGGCGGCGCGGGCGGCACCTCGGGTGCCGATGCGGGCCCCGCTTGCCTGCTTGCCTCGGATTGCCCGGAGCAGCAGATCTGCCTATTCCAAACGTGTAGCAAACCGTGTGCGGCAGACAAGGACTGCCAATTGGGCCGTTGCTTGCAGACAAATGCCGGCACCGCGTGCGTGATCCCCGCCGCGACCGCTTGCTCCACTGACGACCAGTGCCCTGCAGGCAGTCAATGCAAGGACGCCTTCTGTTTAACCGCGTGCGCCTCGGACACGGACTGCCTGTCCGACCAGAGCTGCGTGAACAACGCATGCGTACACAATCCGGGTCTCCAAGGTGAGGCTGGGGCGGGCGGAAGCTCCGGCGCAGAGAGCACGGCCGGTAACGGCGGTACTCCAAGCAGCGGCGGCGCGTCCGCGGGCAGCGGTGGCAGCGGTGGCAGCATCGTCATGGACGGCACGGCGCTCGGCGCTTTGGGTGTTGCGTGTGACAAGAACGGCGCCTTCTCGTGCGTCGGCCACGCGCAGCGCGGCCAGCTCGTGTGCCTGAACGGCACTTGGCAGTCGAACGGCACCTGCGGTGGCAGCACGTTGTGCGACACCACGCCCGGCGCGAACGCTGGCTCGTGCCAACCCATCGTCCCCGAGTGCAAGGACCAGATGTCCGGCGCTCACTTCTGTCGAGCGACCGAGACGGATTTACGACAGTGCGGCATCGATCTCGTCACCGCGACGGTCATCGACAGCTGCAAGTACGTGTGCACTGCCGGCGCGTGCTCAGGCGAATGTCACCCCGGCGACAAGCAGTGCAAGGCCGGCGGTGTGATTCCGCAACTCTGCGACGAGACTGGCACGTTGGCAGACCAAACCAAGTGCGGGTATCAAT
>DATCFJ010000439.1:0-3450 GCA_036509605.1 Polyangiaceae bacterium
GCGAGGAGCGACGGGCGGGGGCAACTTCAGCGGAGAGGGAGGGATTCGAACCCTCGGTACGGTTGCCCGTACACTTGATTGGGGCTGCCCCCACCGTCCGGTGCTCCGCCCTTCGGGCGTCCGCGCCTCCTGCCTCCCCCAAATTCCGTGCTCGCCCTGCGGGCTGCGCGCGGAATGGAGGGAGGCCGTCGCGTCCGCGCTGAATCTGCGGCCGCTGTCACTCGTGCATGATCTCGACGTATCGCCTCCAGCGCCGGCATCGGGCCAGACTTCGCGAGAGGGCGCACGCTGCGTGCCGCGCCAGGCGTGGTGAGTAGATCACGTTGGGGCGCGTCACGCATCCTGCGCCTGGGTAGGCTACGTCTGGCCCGATGCCGACGCTGGAGGCTCGCATGCGTCTATCAATCACCCAAAACAAACAAGCTCAGCTCGAGCTGCAGGCTCGTCAGCATCGGTCGTGCCTCACCGAGTCGGAAGCGCGCCTATGGTCCGCGCTCAAGGCGCGTCAACTCGGCGTGCAGTTCCGCCCGGAAGTGCTGCTCGGTGGCCGCTTCATCGTAGATTTCTTCGCCTCCGCAGCCGGCCTAGTCGTCGAAGTGGATGGCGGCTATCACGCGCGCCGCCGCGCAGCGGATGCGAGCCGTGACCGCAAGCTCGGTCGTCTCGGCTACCGCGTCGTTCGCATCGAAGCCGAACTGATACTTCGCGATCTGCCTGCCGCCGTCGCGCTCGTCGGCGCTGCGCTCTAAGCGCGTCGTACTCATGCGCACCACGCCCGCTCAGCAGGCGATCGTCACCGACGCCGCGGGCGGGCCCAACGTGGCGAAGCACTGACGAGCTGAATCAGTCGCTTTGACTGGAGCGCCTTGATACCGGTAACCGTGCGTGGATATCCAGCTCCGGTTGTGGCATTCTGGGTGGCCTTGAGCGCAATCACCGGAGCGATTTGTGAAACGATTCGTCATTCCAATCTGCATTAGCGTTATCGCTTGCGGGTCTTCACCGACGACAAACGAAGGGGAAGAGCCGGCAGATGTTTTCGTCGGGAAATTTTCGGGGATGGCGTCACGAGTGCTGTCGTGTCCCGACCCCGGACCTTCGGCAGCTGGAAATATTTCCATAACATTCACGAAGACGACCGCATCGGAGCTGTCGGCGACGGCGGTGATCCCGGCAGACTCCGTTGGCGGAACGACCAACTGCGGTCCGCTGACGTTCGCGGTGATCGGGTCCACAGCGACCGTGAAAGGCATGGGCTCATGCGTCGCCACGCAGTCGAGCTTGTTGCTTGTTCATCACACAATCACTTCGGGCACCGTAACCTTGGCGCAGGGAACCGCAACCGTTGCGATTGAAACCGCGGTGATAACAGACGTGAGTGGCGGCTCATCGATCAACTGCACTGCTGAGGCGACCGGCATAGTCGCAATGCAGTGATGGCCGCCGTAGCAACACGCTCTCGACGCAGACCGAGCCCAAAGCCGCAGCGAGAGCGGCGCGCCTCAGCCTTCGACAGTGCACGCCGTAGTTCGTCGGCGCGTTCTCGGAGCATGCGTTTCTCAGAGATCGCACGCAGCATCCACAATGTCTGCGGCCGCGCGGACGTGCGCTCCTAACGCCGGCGTTGCATCGTCGAACCGCCAGCGATCAAACGCTTCGATGAGGGTCCAAGCTTTGGAGTGCTACAGTGCAGAAGAAATGCTCGTTCTTACTAGTGCCGTTGACGAAGCCTTGGGGGCGTCAAATTGGTACGCGGCCCTAATAACGGCGCTCACGCTGCCAGACATCGCGGGAAGGATTGACGATCCAGTCGCCAGATCTCGTGCTCGCTATGAGCGTTGGGTCGAATCGCACCTCTCACCTGGGTACACCTTATTTGTCGGGCCTTCTCGCACGCCACGCAAGCTCCTGTCGGGTGGTGATTGCTACGCTTTGCGGTGCAAATTTCTACACGAGGGGAGTCACGACACTTCGACGGCACCAGCGAAAGATATTCTTGAAGGTTTTCAGTTTCTGGCGCCTCGCGCTGAGATGCCGGGACTTCAAATTCACCGAAATCACGTTGGAACCAAGCTACAGCTCCAAGTAGATTTATTCTGCCGAGACATTTGCGCGGCAGTGCACACTTGGCTCGCTGGCATACCCGATTCGGATACCGCCCGTCGCGAACGGCTAGTGAACTTGGCCACGATCCAAACGTGCGGACCAATTCTCATCTAAGCACCAAGTGTGTTCCGGAGCATCGGCTCGCACATGCTTTGGCACACCGTCTGAAGACTTCGCCATGAACGGTGCGGCGCCGAAGGCAATTCAGGAACTCGTGGGCCGCTCGACGCTCAGTGACTGGCGAGGCGCGAAGCGTGCGCCCCTCTCGCGAAGCTCGGCCCGATGCCGACGCGGGAGGCGATCGTACGAGCAACAACTCCGCCAGGCGGAGCGAAAGGCGTGCCCTCGAAGCGCAACGTCCACTCAGGAGGCGGGCGTCAAAGACGGCGCCGAGCACGCAATGTCTACCTCCCCCTGCCGCACCCCTTCGGGTGTCACGAAGCGCGTCGCGCAGCGGCGAAGCCGCGAGCACGGTCTTTGGGGGAGGTCGGCGCCCCGCAGCAGCCGAAGGCTGCGAGGAGCGACGGGCGGGGGCAACTTCAGCGGAGAGGGAGGGATTCGAACCCTCGGTACGGTTGCCCGTACACTTGATTTCCAGTCAAGCACCTTCGACCACTCGGTCACCTCTCCAGGTGTACATTTGGCGCGAAGCGGGCGGAATCTGGCAGCCTGGGGCGGGGGTGTCAACGGAAGACGGCGCTCGGGGCCGGCGCGCGGGGCGCTGCTCGTGATCCGGCAGGAATCGTGCAAGTTCGTGAGCTACAGGCGACGCCGAGCCCGCTCACTTTGCTCTCGGGGTACGGCACGCATACAAGGTCTAGGGCCCGAGTGGCGGCACGCCGACGTAGCGGGCTCGGGGTCGCAGCACATAGCCCGCGGCGCGCTGCTCGAGTGCGTGAGCGACCCAACCCGCGGTGCGACCTAGAGCGAAGATCGTCGCGGCGCTCCCGCGGGGCAGACCAAGACAATGGCAAAGTGTCACTAAGCCCGCATCGAGGGTTGGTGCAGGGTGTCCACCCTGCGCCATTGCCTGCAAGAGGGCGAAAGCCGTTCGCGCCGATTCGCTCTTCGCGTGTTGCGCCCGCGCCAGCTCGATTAAGTAACTGCCTCGCGGGTCGCCCTTGGCGTAAAGCGGGTGACCGAAACCCGGAATTTGTTCGCCGCGCGCTAACCATTCTCGCACCGTGCGAGTTGCGCGTGCCGGCTTCCCGATGGTGTCAAGCAACGCTTCGACTCGGTCGCACATGCCGCCGTGGGCGCTGCCGCTCAGCGTGGCGAGCGCCGCAGCAATGCAGGCGTACAGGTCCGCGCCCGTGGAGGCGGCCACGCGCGCCGCGAACGCAG
>DATCFJ010000440.1:0-8366 GCA_036509605.1 Polyangiaceae bacterium
GCCGAGGCGTCCTTGCGGACAACGTTGACCTCGCAGCCGATAATCGGCGTGAGCCCATTGGCGCGCGCCGAATTGTAGTGGCGGATCGCGCCGTACATATTCGCATGGTCGGTCAACGCCACTGCGCGCATGCCGTGTGTCTTGGCGCGCTTGGCCAGGTCGTCCAGCTTCACCGCGCTCGTCAGGAACGAGTACTGTGAGTGAACGTGTAGATGAACGAACTCGCGCGCCACGAACCTGTGGCTTACCACTCATCGCAGGCGGCGCGTCGACCTCGCGTTCCGCCTCCGGCCATTGGACCTAAAAAATCTGCAACCGGCGGCACATTCGCAGATGAACAGAACGGTCCGCTGCTCCGTCTATCGCCCCAGGATTGCGGCTGGCTCGGTGCACACGCTTGCATGACCCCAGGGAGTTGGACTACCGGTTTGCCACATAGTCGGGGTCTGCCGAGCTTTCGCGCAGCACACACACCTAGAATTAGTGGAGGAATTCAGAAATGTTTGGAAAAACTGCGTTCGTGATTGCGCTTGCCAGCGCCGCTTTTGTGGCGCCCGCGCTCAGCGGCTGCACCGCTTCTTTCAAGGCGGGCACAGAGCCGGCAGCGGCTCCGACGCCTGCTCCTCCGCCGCCTCCGCCCCCCCCGCCGGCACCAGTCGCGACGACCCCGCCCCCGGCTCCCGCTCCGCCCGCGCCCGCTCCCGCTCCGGCAGTCGTCACCAAGGGTGACAGCGTCCAGATCCCGGGTGAGATCGAATTCGACACCGGTTCCGCGAACTTCAAGGCCGGCGGCGGCAGCGAAGCCGTCGTCGAACAGCTCGTCTTGTACCTGAACGACCCGGCCAACAAGAAGATCACCAAGTTGCGCATCGAAGGCCACACCGACAACACCGGTACGGCCGACGGCAACCTGACGCTCTCGGGCCAGCGCGCGCTGACCGTGAAGAACGCGGCCGTTGCCAAGGGCATCAAGAAGGAGCGTCTGCTCGCGGTCGGCTTCGGCCAGACCAAGCCGATCGGTGACAACACCACCGACGCAGGTCGCGCGAAGAATCGCCGCACCGAGTTCCGCATCGCCGAGATCGGCGGCAAGAAGTACTTGGGCCTCGACCCGACGGGCGGCGGCAAAGTCTTCGAATGAGACCGAGCTCGAAGCACTTAGCTTCGAGTCAGTGAGCGAGTGGCCGGCAAACGCTGGCCACTCGTGTTTTGTGGCTCGGATTTGCACGCCGAGCGCCGAGGCTCGCCGAGCAAAGAAGCTGTCCGGCGATAGTTTTTGCGTGCTATTGCAGGGGGCAATGCCTGCATGGTTCAGAATCTCGGCCTTTGGTCTAGTGCTCGGCACGCTGTGTTTTGCCTGCAATGAGACTCCGGCAGACCTGAGGGAGTGGCGCCCGACCGATCACGATCACACGGCGAACCCCAATGCCGATCAGGTTCAGGTCACCGACGCCGGCTCGTCCGAGCCGGGTCATGGCCTAGACGATGTCACGATTGTCGCTTGGCAGCAGAACTGCACCAGCTGTCACGGCGCGCTCGGTCACGGCGACGGCCCACAGGGGCCAATGCTGCACGCGGCAGACTTGTCGCGCTCCGACTGGCAGGCCGCAACGACGGACGACGCCATCGCCGCCACGATCCGCCAAGGCCGCGGCAAGATGCCCGCCTTCCCCTTGCCGGATGCGACGATCGCTCGCCTAGTGCAGTTGATCCGTATGCTCGACGCAAACCGCATGCAGCACGCGATGGAGGCGGCTGCCGCGGCGCAAAGCAGCGCCGCACCGGCGCACTCCGCGGCCGCGCCCCCGGCGTCAGCCCGCGCGCTCAAGCAGGTAGGTCGTTGATCGGAACGAGCTTCGCTCGAGGCAGCTTCGCACGACGAATTGCCACTCGCGCGGTGATAGTGGGCGGAGCAGTCTGGCTCGGTGGACACTTGATGCGCGACTTGCCACACGATCAAGTGTTCGTGTTTCCGGTTGGCTCCGTCTTCCCCAACGCCGCTCGCCTCAGTGCCTCGTGGAAACGCGTCGAAGACACCGAGCCGAGCGGCGGGGTCACCCTCACATTCGACAAGGTGCCGCCGCTGCAGATTCGCAGCCACGCCTCATTGCCCAATGGGGACTATGTCGTTTCGCTGAATATCCTCGAAAATCCGCGAAATGGCGATTCTATTGCCAGCAGCGAAGGAGTGCAGACAAACATCGAGCGTCGCGTTAGCCTAACAGGTGGCGAGGCGTTGGTCGCACTCGCCGCTGGTGGTTTCTGAGTGACTCACCCCGTTCCATCCGAAATCGCTACCCGGGCGCAACCGCCGCCCGGCGCGCAATCCGACGAGCTGCTCCTCGTCGTGGTGTCGGGTAGTGCGCGCGGCAAGCGAGTGAAGCTCGGCGAGCGCCTGACAGTTGGGAAGGCCGCAGACAACGACTTGGTGTTGCCGGACGACACCGTGTCGCGCCATCACTGTGAGCTCGAACGCACCCCGCTTGGAATTATCGTTCGTGATTTGGGCTCGACCAATCACACGCGCGTGGGGCGAACCGCGGTGCGCGAAGCCGTCATCGAGTCGGGTTCGACGATCGTCGTGGGCAGCGTCGAGCTGCTCCTGCGCGGCGAGCCGAATCGCACCCAAGTGTTGCCAAGCGAGGCCACCAGCTTCGGCGAGGCCCTCGGCACGAGCCTGTCGATGCGCCAGATTTTCGGCGTGCTCGAGCGCATCGCGCCCACCGACGCTTCGGTGCTCTTGGAAGGCGAGACCGGCACGGGCAAAGACGTGTTGGCTCGCTCGATCCACCAGATCAGCACGCGCAAGGACCAACCCTTCGTGGTCGTCGACTGCGGCGCGGTCAGTTACAACCTGATCGAGAGCGAGCTATTTGGTCACGAACGCGGCGCGTTTACGGGCGCCATCGCCGCGCGCCAAGGCGCCTTCGAGATCGCGGGCCGCGGCACGGTGTTTCTGGACGAGGTTGGGGAGCTGCCGCTCGACGTACAGCCTAAGCTGCTGCGCGTGCTCGAATCCGGCGAGTTCCGCCGAGTTGGTGGCAACAAGCCGCTGCACGCCGAGGCGCGCATCGTGGCGGCCACCAAGCGCAATTTGAAGGAAGAGGTCGAGCGCGGTAAGTTCCGCGAGGATCTGTATTTCCGCCTGTCAGTGGTTCCGATCAGCGTGCCGCCGCTGCGCACCCGCCGGGAGGACGTACCCGCGCTGGTCGAGCAGTTCTTGGAGTTGGCGCGCAAACGGGATCCGACGGCGTCTGCCATCTCGCTCACGCGCGAGACCGTGAGCGCGCTTGCGGCTCATGATTGGCCGGGCAACGTGCGTGAGCTGCGCAACGTGCTCGACCGCGCGATTTACATCGCTGCTGCTGGCGGCGAACGAGAGATTCGGCTCGTCGATCTACCGGTTTCACCGGGCTCGATCGGCAGCAGCCTGCCGTCCGCAGGCAGCGCCGGCTACCCCGCCTTCGACTCTGAAAAGAGCTACCGCGAGATCCGCTCCGATTTCGAGTCCGAGTTCGAACGTCGCTATGTTGCCTGGCTGCTGGATCGCCACGCCGGCAACATCAGCGCTGCGGCACGCGAAGCCAAAATGGATCGCAAGCACTTGTACGATTTGGCCCGTAAGCGCGGGCTACGCGGCGACCGCTAAAACTCGCCGCTGAAGCCGAGCGACCACAGCAACGCTAGGGTATCGTCCGGCTTTCTGCCTCCCAGCGTAAAGTCGTGCAATTGCGTTTTGAGCGCGTCGAAACCGAGCGCAGCGCTGCAACTGAGGAAGAGCCCCGCCACGCGCGCACCCGGACGCCCCTCGCGCGTTGCCAGCGCGCGAGTGCCAACCAAGTAACTGGACAGCGGGGATAGCTCGCGGTCACCGCTCCAGTACTGACCGCGTGGGCCGAACGCCGGTTCGCCGCCAGTGTAGTCGTCGCTCCAGAACAACGCCCCGGTCTGCGTGTAAAAACGCCCGCGCACCAGAACGCGCAGCCAGGGCAGCATGTAGCGTTCGGCATCCGCTTCGTACGTCTGACCGAAGATCGCCCAGGTGTCTCGATACAGCCGAGCGCTCGCCGAAAACGCGGTCTCCAGGCTGCGCACGTAGTACTTTCCGCGCAGGCCAAGCGCGCCGCGGGCCCGATTTTCCGGATGATTTTCCAGTGCCTGGTCGCCCGCCGGTGCGATCACCACTGAGCGATAAGGGTTGCCCAAAAACCCGTGTTGCAGTGCAGCGCTGAGCACGAGCTGCGTGGCAAACTCAGGGGTCCAGGTCTGCGTCCAGCCGACCTGAAAGTTGTTCAGGCTGATGTCACGCGCCGCCCGCTTTTTGTCGCTAGTGAAGCAGCCCTTGGAATTGTCCAGCGAAAGGCGGCTGGAAGGCGCGTCAGCCGCGGAATACGCCGTGGTGCACACTTGGTCGAAGCCGCGTCCATAGGAGAGCTCGATCTGGGTGTTCTTCTGCAGAAAATCCGTGCCGGCGTTCAATGCAAACGCGTTCGAGCGGTAGTCGTGCTCGGTGCCATAGGTGTACGAGCCGCCCAAATGCGTCGCAGCTCGCGTCACGGTAAAACCACCGGTTACCGCGTGTCGAACATCCGAAAACTTGGTGGCGGACGTGACGATGTCGACATTGCTGAGCCGTCCGCCTTTCAACGACTCGCTGGCACCGGACACGATGTCCGCTTCGTAGTTACCTTGCAAAGTCAGCCAATTCGAGGGCGAAACGGTCATGTTCGCGCTCGGGTTGATCACAGTCAGATGACTGCGTGCAGACGGCTCCAAGAAGAGCGCAGAGCTCAAGTCGAGCGATGCGACCTGCGCGCGAGCCGTCGCCGTGCCGAACACGACTGCCAAGCACGCGACCACGACCAGCAAGCGCCACAGCGCGAGCTGACCGTGTATGACTCGCCGTAGCATCGACCCCAACACTTCAGTTACAGCCGCAGCCGCCTCCGCGCACCGAGCCACCACCGGTCGAGCCTTCACGATTGTCGAGCGCATGATCGAGCGCTGCCTGGTCCGCGGACCGAGCGTCGAACTGCATGGTCGGATCGGCAAGAATTGCGCGCTGTTCCGGACGTACGGTGGCGCAGCCTGCACTGGCCAACGCGACGCCCACCCCGAGCGCGCAGAGGGGCGCCTTCCAGGCCCAATCAGAATCGAAGTGCTTGCGGATGGTCATCGCATGTTCCTCTCGCTCCAGCATCGCAGGGCTCAGAAATAGGTCCCAAGCCCACCGATGTAGGTTTGCACGTTTTGATATGCGTCTTCGGTGTAGAGCACCATGTTGGATGCTTCGAGGCGAAACAGCATCCGCCAGCGCAGTGAGATCAACAGCCCGCCGCCAGCGCGAGCCTGAAACCAATTGTGCACGTGCTGCACGCCGGGCTCGTCCTTGGGCGACTCGTGCATGCCACCGGCGCCCAGCGTCACGAACGGCGCAATCGCCCAATCCGGCGCCAGATTCAGCGTGCCCGACAGCCCGTAGGTGATGCGACGGCTGTCGCTCTTGAGTGACAGCCCGATGAACGGTTCGAAGGCGATCGCCGGCGCGAGCACGTACGCCGGCTTCAGCTCGACGTAACCGTCACGGTCGTACAACCCCGCCATCAGCGCGAAGCCGCCGCGCGCGGTCTGCAACGCTGGCGGCGCGAAGAAACCGGGCTTCGACGGCGCGTCGGGAGCGTCCTCGCTGACTGCGACCGCCTCCACCGTGTCGCCAAGCACGTAGGCGGTGCGACCGTCCGCCATCACCACCTGCAACCAGAAACCAGAGGTCTCGCGCGTCTGGATCAGGAACGTCTCACCGCGGTGCGCATGATAGATGACACGATGCGAGACACCGGGGCCCGCGCGCAAATCCGTATCGGCCACGATCACTCGCGCAAATGCGTCCTCCGCTTCCTCAGCCGCGAAGGCCTGAATTGGAGCGGAAACGGCGACGAACGCCAGCGCTGTGAGCAGTGCTCTCATTGATTCGAAAACTGCGTGGCCCACTGCGAGATAGCGTCCGCGTCTGGCGAACCGAGATCGAAGATCTTGCGCGGATGGAACTGGTTGGCCGTCGGCCGTTGCAGCAAGGGGGCGAGATCCGGGTCGCGCTTCATGCGCGCTTGCGAGGTTTGGTAGTTGTGCTGAGCCGCGTCGGGCACATTCGTCACACTTGGCACGAGCCCACCGTTACAAGAGTCGCCGACGTGCGGCATATACGCGGTCAAGCGGTAGGCCGTGGCGCTGAAGTGACAGCCGCCTTGCGGATCGCCCTTTGACGGATCGCCACTCCCGCAACTATTCGCGAATAGAACCGGTTCGACCTTGCAGTAGAAATACTTCTCGTCGAAGACAACGTCGGCCACGGCGAAGTCCGGCCCCGGGTCAATCGTCGATGGGACGAACCGGTCACCGCAGCCGCTCGCAGCCAGCGACGATGCGAAGCCGAACAACGCCGGCAACACTCGCGCAATCATTCGGCGACTACGACTCTCCACCCCGGCAACGCTAACAAAACTATACGAGTCGCGGGGATGGATCCCGTAGGCCACTCAGTCGGCCGATAGTTATTGGAGGCCTCACACCCACATAAATAACTACCCTAGGTCGTAAAGGCTTGAATGCGGCGCCGTGCCTCGGTAACAGTTTGCCCCTCGCGCCGCGGTTGTGGCATCCTAACCTACATCAGCTTACCTGCACTCCTTCAAATCTTAATTCGCGTCTTTCCCTGCTGAGCCCTACGTAACGCGCCCCGCGCCCATTCCCGTCGGAGACCCGAGAATGAAGTTGAATCCGTGGTACCTCGTCGCCCCGATCCCAGTCTGTCTGATGGCTGCGAACGGCCCCTTTGGCGCACAACTCGCGGTACTTGGCGTTACTGTTGGCATCTTCTTCGGCACCCTGGCCCTAGGCCGCCCGACGCCGGGTAACGCGACGACGACGAACCACTGACTCAATCCGATAGCGAGCCGCCCCGCTCGGGAGAGCGCTCTGCTCGACTGAAACGCATCGAGGATCTCTCGATGCACGACGTAGAGGCGCTGCGCCTCATTTTGAGCGGCACCTCGGTGATCGATTGGCACCGGTTGAACCTCACCGGGCCAGACGCCGCGCGCCGGTTTCTTGAGAATCACGAGCTCAACATGGAGGTTCCGGGTGACCGAACCTTCATCGAATACGTGAAGCGTGACGCCGTGAGCTACCTCCGGCGTCACTTCAAGTTCGCTATCCCAAAGCCCGTCGAGGCCATGGGAATCGAGGAGCTGATGCTGCTCGCTTCGGGCACCGGGCACCGACAGCTGTGCGCATGCACGATTCTGAAGACGGTACAGATCATCAACCACATGGCTGGCCGCGAGCTCTTGTTTCGCCTGCCGGTCAGCGATCGCGATCTCTTTCACCTCGTAGAGGAGAAAGTATACCGGGTCGTGGGCACGATGCTGAGCGAAGGCTTTCCAATCACCGAGTTCATCGGCGGCCGGAAAAACCTTGACTCGACTTACACGAAGTTGCTTTCAAAGCCCGAGGCCACTGCGGCAGCCCTGTACGACAAACTGCGCTTCCGAATCGTCACCAAGACGCCGGACCACGTACTGCCCGTGCTGCACTACCTCACCGAGCAACTCTTCCCTTTCAACTACGTCGTGCCCAAGCAGAGCACGAATACGATTTTTCACTTCCGCAGTTACTGCGATAGAAATCCACATCTGGCGGCGATGGTTCCGAACTTCCAGGGTCAGCTCGACGACGCGCTGTTGCCGACGGACAATCGCTTCAGCGCACCGACGTACCGCGTGATTCAGTTCGTAACGGACGTCCCGGTACGCGTTCCGAGTCACCTGATGGAATTGGCCCCGCCAGGCTCCGAGAACTTGGGGCCGATTGTGTACATGTTGTGCGAGTTTCAGGTGCTGGACGCCGAGAGCGAGGCGGCCAACGAAACCGGCGAAGCCAGCCACGACGCCTACAAACAGCGGCAGCGTCAGGCGGTCTTTCGACGGCTGCGTCGCGGCTCTCGCGCGGCCCAAAAGCCGTAGTCTGCGGGCCCTGAGCCTCCCGCGCGGGTGCGCGCCCGCAAAATTCGACATCCGAGGCGTGGTCGCCGCCGAAACCGGCTGAGATCCAGCTCAAAATAGGATAGGAGGGGCGCATGCGGCTTCACAGCGCGAAGGTGCCCCAAATTGCGGCCGAAATGGTCGGTGCGCTTCTTTCGGGAGGCGACGTCGAGAGTGACTCCCCCAAGGAGGTCGGACTCGACGTTCAGTCCGTGCTCAATCAGTACATCCGGGACGAGCAGGAAGTGAGCGAGCAGGCGAAGACCATGCTCGCCGCGCGTGGCTTGCCTCAGACCGACTACAACCGCATCCGGAAGCTCGTCGCCG
>DATCFJ010000441.1:0-2526 GCA_036509605.1 Polyangiaceae bacterium
CCGCCTGCTTTTTGTGCTGGTTTTTTGTGCAGATTTCCCCTGTGGGAAAGCCGAATCCGGCCGTTCTAGAGGTTGAGACAAACCATGGCGACAACGACGGCAGCCAATAGTCTGAGCGGGGTGGGCTCCGGCATCGACACCACCAGCCTGATCACGGGTCTGGTCAACGCCGACTCCGGACCGCTCAACGCGCTCAAGGCCAAGCAGACTTCGACGCAATCGGCGATCTCCACGCTGTCGGACATCAGCTCGACCTTGGGCACGCTGAAGAGCGCGGTCGATGCGTTGAGCACCTCTAGCGGCGTCGGCAGTTACTCGGGGACGTCCAGCTCGTCGGCGATTGCCATCAGCACCAGCGGCAACGCACTCCCAGGTTCGTACTCGATGTCCGTCACGCAGCTCGCGCACGAACAACGAACATACTCCGACACGCAGAGCTCGGCCAGCACGACGCTCGGCATGTCCGGAACTCTCGACATTCAGATCGGCGGCAAAACATCGACCGTGAACATTGGCGTCTTCGATACGCTCGATCAAGTCGCGACCAAGATCAACGGCGCCGACGCGCGCGTGGGGGCGTCCGTCTTTTTCGACGGCACTAGCTATCGGCTGCAGGTGCGCGGGCTCGACTCTGGCAAAGACAACGCCGTGACCTTCACCCAGAACGGCTTCGATCTCGGCCTGAACAAGGCGGCGAACACCGTGCAAAAGGCTCAAAATTCGATCGTCAACATCGACGGTTTCGACGTTGAGCGCGCGACTAACCAAGTCGTCGGCGCGATTCAAGGTGTGACGTTAGCCCTGACTGCAACCACGACGAGCCCGGTCGATGTCAGCGTAGCCAGCAACCCGACGGGGCTCGAGACCAAGATCTCGGCCATCGTCTCCGCGTATAACTCGCTCCTGAGCAAGGTCAACACCGCCGCCGGCCATGGCTCGACGGCCGCCAGCAACAAGGAGCTCGCGAGCGATTCCACCTTGCGCGGCATGACCAACCGCCTGAGCTCGACCCTGCAAACGGTGAGCGGATCCGGGCCGTATTCGACGCTCGGTTCGATCGGGCTTTCGCTGCAAAAAGACGGTACTTTGGCGCTCGATTCCACGAAGCTCGAAGCGGCATTGAGCGCCGACCCGTCGTCGGTCACCAAGCTGTTCGCCGGCGACGCCACGACGACTGGTGTGATGACCACCCTCGGCAAGGCGATCGCCACGTACAGCCAGACCGGCACCGGCCTTCTGACGCAACATACCAGTGATCTGCAAGCGAGAATCACCGGCTACACGGACAACATCAGTCGCGCGCAGGACCGGCTCGATGCGTACCAAACGCTCCTGCAGAAGGAATTCACGCAGATGGACACCACCGTGACCGCGAACAATTCCGATCTGAGCTACCTCGTCAACCTGTACTCAGGCAGCAGCACCACCAAATAAGTACCACCTGAGGGTCTCCCAACATGCTCGAGTCCGCCGCCGCCGCCCGTTATGCACTGAACCGCAGCACGACCGCTACGCCCGGCGAGCTACTGTTGGCGCTGTACGACGGGCTGTTCCGCTTCTTGAACGGCGCCAAACTGTGCATCGAGAACAAGCAACTGCCGCGTGCACGTGAGCTCTTGTCGAAGTGCCACGCCATCGTCTCGGAGCTGGCGATCGCCCTCGATCACGGGGTGGCTCCAGAGTTGTGCGCGCAGCTAGAGGGCCTGTACGAATTTTGCTTGGACAAGATCCAGTTTGCCAGCCGCAAAGCCGACGTCACGGCGATTCAAGAAACCATCCGCGTGCTCACTCCCCTCCGTGAAGCCTGGGTCATCGCCGTCCCCAAATCCATTCAAGAAGCCCACGCGGCCCGCAGAGCATGAACACCGCCGCTCCACGTCAATCCTCGCGACCGCCGCCCCGTCGCTGCGAGCCCAGTTACGAGTTCGGTCGACGCGAGGCCGAAGTCGTGGCGCGCTTCCCGACCGGCAAGCGAGTCGCTGTAACGCGCGGACGCGGGCGTTCCTATCCCGGACTGTTCAGCGTCGCGCCCGGCACCATCGCCTTCTACCAAGCGTTCGCGCCGCTCATCACAGGCAAGCATGTCTTGGATGCCGGTTCAGGCTCGAGCGAAGGCACACGCTTGCTCAGCGAGCTCGTGCCACACGTCACCGCGCTCGATAGTGACGCGCGAGCTTTGGAGTTTGGCCGTGAGTACGCGCCGAGCGCGGAGTTCTTGCAGGCCGATTTGTGCCACGGCTCCCCCGTCGACCGCGCCGACGCCGCGCTGCTGGTGGATGTGCTTGGACATCTGACGGGGCCTGAGGCCGCGCTGCGCGGGCTGCGTGCCTGTCTGCCGGTCGGATCGCCTTTGCTCGTCGCGGAGCCCAAGGCATACGGTTCGCAACGCCTCGTCGCGCCAGCTCGTCGCGCCTACTCGAAAGCCGGGCTCGGGCAGCTGTTGTTACGCTGCGGGTTCGAAGTAGAAGCGACCGATAGCGCGGGCGCGACTTTCGTGACCGTCGTGGCGCGCCGCTCGGCGGACGC
>DATCFJ010000442.1:0-4928 GCA_036509605.1 Polyangiaceae bacterium
CCAGCGCTGAAGGCCGTGATCGACGCGCCCGAGGGCACGATTGCGTTCATCACACGCCTGCTCGCCAAGCGCCCTTGGGATCGCTGGGAATTTGCCGCGGAAGCCCGTACCGAGTGGGGTAAGTGGCGACCCAAGGCCGAGCCCGCCGAGTACCGCTTGCCGGTCGACCTGCGCTCGTCGACCGCAAAGACAGCGGCCCCCACGCGGCGCACCGGCGCGCGCGGCCCGAACCCTGATCTGTCGCCCGCGCCCGAACGCGCGCCGGGCTTGCTCAGCATTCGCCCGAGCCCGCTCGTCGGTCGCGAGGACGTTCGCAACACGCTGCGCGAGGTGTGCGACGACGTGATTGACGGCGTCGGCGCGCCGCACCGTTTGGTGATGCTGGTCGGCCCCGCCGGCTGCGGCAAGAGCCGCATCGCCGAGTGGCTGAGTGAGGTCGTGCACGAAGAGGGCACGATGGTGCCGCTGCGCGCGCGCTACCGTAAGATCCGCGGCTCGCTCGACGGCATGCTCGGCGCTGCCCTGCACCATTACAATTTCGAGCGCGTGGAGCGCGATCTGATCGAGCGTTCGCTGCTCGAACGTTGGAAAGTGCGGCGCGACGACAAGAACGGCCGCGCTTGGGTGGCAGGCGCCGGTGAATGGCTGCGGCCGATGGGCTCGGAAGCGCCGATCGGGCCTTCCGGCGTGCGGTTTACGCTCGATACCCTGGAAACGCGGCGCATGGTCACGCGCTACACGCTGCGTAAAATCGCCAACGGTCGGCCACTCTTGTTCTGGCTAGACGACATCCATAACGCGAGCCCGGCCACGATCGAGGGCTTGCTCAAGATCCACACCGACGAGCCCGATCAACGGATCGTGATGGTGGCCACGGTGCGCCTGGAAGACGTCGTGATGGGCACCGCGACGGCCACGCGCTTGCGCGAGCTGCGCGACATCATGAACGGCAAGCTGATCGACATCGAGCCGCTGCCGGCCGACACGACCGCGCAACTGCTCCGTGAATCCCTGCCGCTGGACGACGCCGCAGTGAAGGAGGCCGCACGCCGCAGCCGTGGCAATCCGTTGTTCGCGCTGCAGCAGCTCCACGCCTGGGCCTTGGCCGGCAACATGGAGTTCCAGAACGGCGTGTACCGTGTACCGCCGGAAGTTCTGGCCATGCGCCCGCAGACCACGGCCGAGCTCTGGGACAGCCGCGTCGCCGCCATGCCCGAAGCTCACCGCGTTGCGGCGTACGCCTCCGCGACGCTGGGTGGCGACATCCGGAAGAACGTCCTCACGGCACTGTTGACCGCGCTCGGGCTGCCCTCGGAAGCGGCCATCTTGAGCCTACAAACGGCTGAAATTCTGGTCCCGCGTGGACCCGGCCGGTATGCCTGGCCGCACGAGCTGCTGCAAGAGCATCTGTTGCTCACGCTCAACGAGCGCACGGACAAGGAGCGCTTCTATCGCGCTTCGGCGACTGCGCTCACCCAGCACCCGCTAGCCAACAGCCGGCGCGTCGTGCGTCAGCGCGTGGTGAATCTGCTGCAAGCGGACGACGCCGACACCGCGGCGCTACTGCTCTTCGACTTCCTGCAACAGAGTTGGAACGGCGCGCGCGAGCCGGTCGCGACGCTCGCCGACCTGGAGCTGCTCAAGGGCAAGCTCACTGGTCGCACGCTGGCGTTGAAGAACCGCTGGCAGGCCGAAGCCTTGCGTCACGCCGGGCGCATCGCCGAAGCGATGACGTTCGCGGAATTGGCGCGCACGCGCTTCGAGGAGCTCGGAGATCCCGAAAACATCGCGCATAGTCTGCGTTTGCAGGGGCATTTGGCGAGCGACCAGGGCAGCTCGGCCGAAGGCCTCGAGCTAACGCAGCGCGCTCACCAGATGTTCGTCGAGCAGAATAATGCTTTGGGGCAAGCTCAATGCGAAGCCGTGGCCGGCGAGATCCAGTACCTGCTCGGCAGCTACGAAGAAGCGCGCGGTACGATTCAACGCGGCGAGCGCAACTTCGCGACGCTCGGCCAAGCGCTCGGGCGGGGGCAATGCTTGTTGCTCTTGTCGTGGGTCGAGCACTCAGAGGGCGCCACGGAGCGCTCGCGGCGGTTGGCGCAAGAAGCGCGTGCCGAGTTTGAACGCGCCGGCTATCGCTTGGGCACGGCGCAGGCGGATGTTTCGATTGCGCACGTCGAGCACCGGTTGATGAATTTCCACAGCGCCGAGATCGGCGCTCTCGACGCACTCTCGACGTTTGAAACTCTGCGCACGCCGCGCGGTCAGGCTGCCTGCGACCGCTTGCTGGCCATGATCGGTCTCGACACCGACGACTTGGACATGGCCGAGCTGCACACCGATCGTGCCTCGCGGCTCTTTGCGCGCATGAGCGACCCGTGGGGCGTCATCGAAACCAAGCTTCTTTTGGCTCAAATCGCGCTCGTTCGCCACCAACCGGGCAAGGCGCGCACGCTGCTCGAAGAGTCCAGCCGAATGGTCGTAGAAGAAGCCGAAGCGCGCCAACACTTCCTGCTCACGCGCGCCTGGCTCGAAGTCGCCGAAGGCGACAACGAAGCCGCGCTCGAGTCGATCGAAGCCGCCGCCGAGGTCTTCGGCCAACGCACCCGCGCTGGCGATCACACGCCGCACTTGCTCAGCCGCCTCGCGCGCTTTCAGTGGACTTCGCACGGGCTGGATCGCATCGACGCGTGGCGCACCGTGCTAAATGATCGGTTGCGTCGGAAGAACTAACCGCCGCCAGTTCTCGTAACGATGGGGTGCAGCGGTGCACGCGGGCGAGAGAACAGAGGCGCAGGCGGCGCCAGGCATCTGCTTCCTCAGGTTCGGGCACGACCTGCCCTTCCCGCACACCGGATAGTGGGGGCTCCCCACTATTGGGCCGTCCGGGATAGCCGGTCTCGCGGCCACAATTGGGCCGTTTTCAGAATGCCATTAGTGGGGGCTCCCCACTAATAGCCACGCGAGAGGGCTGGCGGTTCCCGCCGTAGCCCCGGGCGCACGCGCCAAGCATGAACACCGAGACAGGAATTGTATAGCCCCACTTTCCGGACGCGCATGGCCCGCATGAGAATGTTAAGAAGCTCCTCATGTCGCAGAACAATGGGCACAACGCGTCTGACAAGCTGATGGAGCGCGCGGAGCGCTTGATGCCCGGCGGCGTGAACAGCCCGGTGCGGGCGTTTCGAGCTGTCGGCGGACACCCGCTATTCATCGCGCGCGGTCTCGGTTCACGCTTGTTCGACGCCGACGACAATAGCTATCTCGATTATATCGGATCCTGGGGGCCGGCGATCCTCGGCCACGCGCATCCGAAAGTCGTACAAAGCGTCGCCGAAACCGCTGCAAAGGGCCTGTCGTTTGGCGCGCCGACCGAGGGGGAAGTGCGCTTCGCGGAGGCCGTGATTGAGCGCCACCCGAGCATTCAAATGATGCGCTGTGTGTCGAGCGGCACCGAAGCCACGATGAGCGCGCTGCGGGTCGCGCGTGGCTTCACCGGTCGCGACGTGATCGTAAAATTCGACGGCGCGTACCATGGTCATTCGGACTCGCTGCTGGTCAAGGCGGGCAGCGGCGCTGCAACTTTCGGCAATCCGGATTCAGCCGGTGTGCCGGCCGCGATCGTCGAAAATACCGCGACTCTCGGCTACAACGACTGCGCTGCGTTGAGCGAGCTGTTTAGCCGCGACGGCAGCCGAATCGCGGCGGTCATCGTCGAACCAGTCGCAGGCAACATGGGTTGTGTGCCTCCGCAGCCCCAATTCCTAGAAACGATCTTGGAGCTCTGCGCGCGTCACGGCGCGCTCTCCATCTTCGATGAAGTGATGACAGGCTGCAGAGTGGCACGCGGCAGCGCCCAGGGCCTATTCGGCATGACGCCCGATCTGACGTGCTTGGGCAAAGTAGTCGGCGGCGGCTTGCCGCTCGCGGTCTACGGTGGGCGCGCGGATGTCATGCGCTGTGTCGCACCGCTGGGAGCGGTCTACCAAGCCGGCACGCTGAGCGGCAATCCGATCGCCGTCAACGCCGGTCTCACCACACTTTCGCTGCTCGATCAAAGCTCGTACGACCGCTTAGAGGCGCTCGGCTCGCGCCTCCAAACCGGCCTCGAGCGCGTGCTGCGCGACAGCAACACGGCCGGCGTGGTGCAGCGCATCGGCTCCATGCTCACGCTGTTCTTCCACCGCGGCCCCGTGCGCTCGTGGCTCGACGCAGCGGCCTCCGACACCAAACGCTTCGGCACCTGGCACCGCGGCCTCGTCACGCGCGGGGTATATTGGCCTCCGTCGCAGTTCGAAGCTGCGTTCATCTCCCTCGCGCATTCAGAGGAGGATATTGATAGGACCGTGGAAGCCGCGCTGGGCGCTCTCGCAGAATAGCTGGCGGAGCGCGGGTTCCGAGCGCTCACCACTCACCGGGGGCGGGCGCCCTTGGTGAAAAAGGCGTCGAGCGGAGCCACGCTTGACCTCTATGACCTTGTATGACAAATTGCATTACATGAAGACCGCGTCCGTGAGAGAGCTCCAACACGGTCTCGCGGCTCTCCTCGCGAGCGTTGAACGGGGCGACACCGTGACCGTCACGCGGCGAGGCAAGATCGTCGCCTGCATCGTTCCGCCGCTGTCTCGCGGCAAAGTTTGCTGGCCTGATTCCATGGCGCGGATGAAGCGGCTCTTTCCCGACGGCGCTCTGGCAGGGACTCCGCCTAGCGTCCTCCTGCGTTCCGAGCGGGACGAGCGCTGGTGAGCGCGTACTTCGACACGTCGATCATCACCAAATGGTACGTGCGCGAGGCCGACAGCGAAACCGCGCTGCGCGTACGGCAGCGGTTCGAGCCACCCGCCGTGCTCACGCACCTGCACCGCCTGGAGCTGTCGAATGCGTGGCACTTGAAGCTTTTTCGCAAAGAGATGAAGAAGGCGGTGCTG
>DATCFJ010000443.1:0-8132 GCA_036509605.1 Polyangiaceae bacterium
CGAAGCCGTAACGACCCACGTGGCATCTAGACCAGGGCACCCGGAGAGCGAGCGCTGGAATTGCGCTTCAATTGCGCGCGCCCGCAACAAGGATCTGCTGGACCAAGTTTCGCAAGCCTTGGACGTCAAACGGCTTTTCCAAGTATTGGTTCGGGACAGCCTCCAGGAACGCTGCGGCTTCCTTGGTCAGCGCTCCGCCAGTCAAGAAGACCACCCGACGGGCGAGCGGGGCGCGCAGCCGAAGCAATCTCTCGTAGAAATCCATCCCGGTCATGTCCGGCATCATCAAGTCGCAGACGATGACGTCGAACTGGTCGTCGCCCTTGAGCAATTCTAGAGCATCGCGCGGGCTTTGCATGCTGACGATCTCGTGCTCTTCAAGCACGCGACCGACGACTTTGAGCACTAGGGCCTCGTCGTCGATGGCTAACAGCCGACCGCGAAGCTTCGGGCCGACTGGCGGTGGCGGAGGGGGCGACTGTGGCGCCCGGTCGACGCTGGCCGGAAGCCTGATGAAGAACGTGCTACCCTTGCCGACCAGGCTCTCCACGTCGAGCTGCCCGCCCATCGACGCAACGATTCCGTGGCAAATCGACAAGCCGAGGCCGGTTCCTACACCGACTGCTTTTGTGGTGAAGAATGGCTCGAAGATCCGCCTGAGAACTTCTGGCGGCATGCCACAACCGGTGTCGGTGACTTGGATCACCACGCGCCCGTCGTCGTCGGTCCGCGTTGCGATCGAGACTTCGTTGTTCGCCGCATCTCCCGGGGCGATGGCGTGCGCGGCGTTGATCAGCAGATTTACCAGCACCTGGCCGAGTCGCGTTTCATCGGCGTCGACGCGCGGAACCTCTCCGAGTCTTGTGCTGACACGAGCACGATGACGAAACTCGTGTGCAGTGGACCGGATCGCCCACTGCACGGCATCCCCAACCGCGAGCGGACCGGGTACGACGTGCTGCGGCCGCGAAAAGGCGTTCAAATCGGAGACAATTCGGCCGATTCGGCTGGCCGCAGACAACAGCTCTTGGAGTGCCACCGTGCATTCAGCATTGCGGCGTTCTGCTGCGTCATCACTGATCAGGTGGTCCCGAACATCGCGCATACGCTCCTCCACGAATTGGGCGTTCGCGATGACTGCCGACAGCGGATTGTTGACCTCGTGGGCGACGCCTGCCGCCATGGTCCCGAGGGACGCAAGGCGATCGGCAAGCTCGAGCTGCTTCTGAAGCCGCTTGTGTTCGGTCACGTCTCGGAAGACCATCACTGCGCCGAGAACCTCACCCGCATCGATCACCGGTGCTGCGCTGTCTTCGATGACCATGCTCGATCCAGCCGCATTTTTAAGTACGGCTTCGCGCATCTCGACAGGGCGCCTCTCACGCAGCGCGCGCTCGAGCGGTGTGCCTTCATCAGGCCGAGAGTCGGCGCCGAGCAGGTGTAGGACATCGCTTGCAGCGCGGCCTGTTGCATCCGCTAGGTCTATTGCTAGTAGCGCCTCAGCGGATGGGTTCATGAACGTGATTTTCCCGCCGAGATCTACAGTGATTATTGCGTCAGAGATCGATCGAACCGTCGTCGAGAACCAGCGCTCCCGGACGCGGAGGCGCCGCTCCATGGCATGCTTGAACAGAGCTATCTCGATAGCACTCTGAAGGTCAGCCGGCCTAATGGGCTTGACCAAGTAGCCATGCGGCTCCGTTCGCTTCGCCCGGTCCAGCGTTGCTTCATCGGCCAGGGCGGTGAGATATATGATCGGCACGTCGAAGCGTTGCCGGAGTAAGGCGGCTGTCGCGATGCCGTCGAGCTCGCCCCCAATCCGAATGTCCATGAGCACGACATCCGGACAGCGCTCGGACGCTTGCGCGACGGCCTCCGCGGACGTCGTTGCGATGGCGAAGGCATCGTAGCCCAGACCCGTCAGAAGCTCCTGGACGTTTTGCGCGATGATGCCTTCGTCCTCTACGATGAGCACCGCCGCCCGCTTCGGCGGCGACCTCATTTTCCCTCCGGAAACGCTAGTTCGAAGCATGCTCCAGCTGTGCCAGTAACCGTGAGCCTCGCGTCGAGCTGCCTCGCCAATGTCGTGACTAGTCGCAGCCCCAACGACTTCGCCTCTGGGATATTCAACCCGTTAGGCAAACCAACCCCGTCGTCTGTGATGGCTAGCCGCAGGCGTGCGTCGCCCGCCTGCGCCAACTCGATTCGGATCGTTCCTCGACGTCCACCTGGGAAAGCGTGCTTGAGCGCGTTGGTGATGAGCTCGTTGAGAATCAGCGCGCAAGGTATTGCTTTCTCCACGGTAAGAGCAACGTCCTCAACAGCAAACGTAAAGGACACGTTGGAGGGCGACGTGCCTGTGGCCTCAAAGATGTCGCCGACGAGGCCGCGAATGTAATCCGGAAACGGGACGTGCGCGTAGTTCTTCGACTGGTACAGCTTCTCGTGGATCAAGGCGATCGCGTGCACCCGGCCTTCGCACTCTTGAAGCGCTTCGCGGCCGGCGCCCGCGGGCAGTAGGCGCGCTTGCATTTCCATCAAGCTGGCGATTACTGACAGGTTGTTCTTAACGCGGTGATGTACTTCCTGGAGCAGAACCTCTCGCTCTTCTAGCGTGGTGGTTAGAGCGGCCGTGCGCGCTTGAACGCGTTGTTCGAGCTCGGCATTCAACCCCTTGAGCTGGCTCAGAAGAGCATCGCGCTCCTGCTCTGCACGCTTGCGCTCCGAGATGTCCACAACGGAGCTGAGCACGAAGTCACCGTCTGCAGTGTGCAGGGGACTTAAGCCAATCTCGACCGGTACCTCGGTGCCATCCTTCCGAAGGCCGCGCAGGTCGCGGCCCGCGCCCATGGCTCTGGCCCGCGGATTGTTGAAAAAACCTTCCCGGAGTTGCGGGTGGCGGTCTCGAAAGCGCGCGGGCACCAGCGCTTCCATGGGTTTGCCAATGAGCTCGCTGCGTGGGTACCCGAACAACTTCTCGATCTCCGCGTTGACCAGGACAATTCGGCCTTCGCCGTCGACCATCATCATCCCGGTTGGAGCGGCCTCGACCGCCAATCGAAATTGCTCGTGCGCCCGTTCCCCACCGCATTCCGGGGATGTAGAGGCCGCGTTCGGGACGGTGCTCACCTTGGCTCTCACCTTCTGCTGCCTCACGGTTTGATAAACATTGCAGTCGCTCTAGGCAAGGCGCGTGCCCTCAAAACGCGCATGTCTCGCAGTCCTCGTCTATCCGCGCAAAGCCCGGCGAGTAGACCGACTGGACCCGCCCTTACCACGAGTAGTTGGGCCATTTCCTGCTCACGGCGCAAGGACTGCGGACGAGACGCAGATACTGCGCCAGGCCTGGTCATTGCGCGATCGTGCCCGACTCTGAAGGCGCCCGAATCGCGCACGGAGCTCAATGAGGTCGAGCGCGTCGCGGCGTCGCGCGAACTGACCCAGCGCCATGCGTCGCGCGAATCTCGTTGAGGAGCTTGGTGGGGATTGGCCGGCACCCGCAGTGCCTTTGATGCTCGAGATGCCAGATCATGCGCTGCTCAAGGGAAGGACGCGGTCCCATCGGATGACTTCCGTGCCACGCGGCATTGAGCTTCATTTCCGTAGCTCCTTCGGCGCAGGTTGTGCGGCGGACAACTTGAGGTGTGAAAGCTGCTCGTACAGCTCATTGCGGTGCGCGGCCTCTCGTTCGGCGCGCTCGCACAGCTCTTGATGGTGAGCTTCGCCTAGACCTTCGAGCGCGCGAAACCGGCCCTCACCGCGCATGTAGTCGGCAATCTTCGCTTTGCCTGGTGTCGCATCGAGAATCAGTGGCGGCTCGCCAAGGACGATACGTCGGGGGTCGAATCGGTACAGTGGCCAAGCCCCTGAGTCGACGGCGAGCTTCTGCTGCCGCGGACCGTGTGCCAGATCGTAGCCGTGCGCGATGCAAGGCGAGTACGCGATGATCAGAGATGGACCGGGATAGCTCTCGGCTTCCACGAAAGCGCGTACGGTCTGCGCGTCCTTTGCGCCGAACGCGACGCTCGCGACGTACACATGGCCATAGCTCATGGCGTGCAGCCCGAGATCTTTCTTGGGCGTATCCTTGCCTGACGACGCAAACTTGGCGGACGCGCCGAGCGGCGTGGCCTTGGACTTCTGCCCGCCCGTGTTCGAATACACCTCCGTATCAAGTACGAGGACGTTGATGTCGCGGTTCGAGGCCAGCACGTGGTCGAGCCCACCGAAACCAATGTCGTAGGCCCAGCCGTCCCCGCCGACCAGCCAGATGCTTTTCTTTAGCAAGTAGTCGGCGAGTGCATCGAGTCGGCTGGCATTGCGCGAATCGATCGCGCCCAGCTTGGAACGGAGCATGGCGATTCGAGCCCGTTGCTCGAAGATCCCGAGCTCGCTGGCTTGATCCGCCTCGAACAGGGCCGTAACCAGGTCCTCCGGCAAAGCTCCCGCGAGCGTTAGCAGCAGGGCCTTTGCTTCGGCAGCGTGCGCGTCAACCGAAAGACGCATCCCGTAGCCGAACTCGGCGTTGTCCTCGAATAACGAGTTGGCCCAGGCCGGGCCGCGCCCGTTTGCGTCGGCCGCATACGGCGTGGTCGGCAAGTTGGCGCCATAGATCGACGAGCAACCAGTGGCGTTCGCGATCAGCGCGCGGTCCCCGAAAAGCTGCGTCAAGAGCTTGAGATAGGGCGTCTCACCGCAACCGGCGCAGGCGCCCGAGTACTCGAAGAGCGGCTCGAAGAGCTGCGAGCCCTTGACGTCCAGATGAACACGGCGGCGGTCGACCTCGGGTAGACCCAAGAAGAACTCGTAGTTGACGCGCTCCGCGTCGCGCGTGGCTGCGAGCGGGGTCATCTCGAGCGCCCGGTGGCGCGGGCTGTCGTGCTCCTTGGCGGGGCAAACTTCGACGCACACCCGGCAACCGGTGCAGTCGTCCGGAGCAACCTGAAGCGTGTAACTCTCGCCCTTGAGCTCTCTGTCTTTCCAGGCGACCGACTTGAAGCTCTTCGGCAGCGTGGCCGTGGGTTGTGGCGGGTAGACCTTGGCGCGGATGGCAGCATGTGGGCAGACGAGCACGCATTTGTTGCATTGAATGCAGAGCTCCGCGTCCCAGCTGGGAATTTCTGCGGTGAGGCCACGCTTCTCCCAGCGACTCGTACCGGTTGGCCAGGTTCCATCCACGGGGAAGGCACTGACGGGCAGCTGATCACCGCGCCCGGCGAGGAGGAGTGCGGTGACTCGCCGCACGAACTCTGGGGCTCCGCTGCCGACTGTTGTTTGCCGCGGGCGTGACAGCGCGGTGGTTGCTGAAGGGAGCGCCAGCTCCTCGAGGCGCGACAGGGTTGCTTCGACGGCCGCCACGTTGCGGCGTACCAGGTCTTCGCCCTTTCTTGCGTACGTATGCTCGATCGCCCGCTTCAGGGCCATGAGCGCTTGCGGCAGCGGAATCAGCTTCGACAGCGCGAAGAAGCAGGTCTGCATGACGGTATTGATGTGCCGACCGAGACCTGCTTCGAGCGCGATGCGATAGCCGTCGATCACGTGCACGCGAAGCCGCTTGTCCAGGATTTCTTGTTGGATTTCGCGCGGCAGTCGAGCCCAAGTCCCTTGCCCGTGAGGACTATTGAGCAAGAGGGTGCCGCCCGGACGAGCGCGCTCGACCACTGATGAGTGCTCGAGCAGATCGAATTGATGGCACCCGACGAAGTCGGCTTGAGCGATGAGATACGGCCGCTGGAAGGGGTGCTTCGCGAAGCGAAGGTGGGAAACGGTGACTGCTCCCGCCTTTTTGGAGTCGTATACGAAGTAGCCTTGGACTACGAAATCGCTGGTGTCGCCGACGATCTTGATCGTGTTCTTGTTTGCGCCGACCGTGCCATCGGCACCCAGCCCGAAGAAGACCGCCTCGTAAAAGTCGTCTGGGGAAACCGCGAAGTCCGCCTCCACGTCGAGCGATTCCCAGGTCACGTCATCGCTGATGCCCAACGAGAAGTGCCGACGCGGCGCGGACTTTTGGAGCTCGGCGAACACTGCTGCGACCATGGCCGGCGTGAGCTCTTTCGACGACAGACCATAACGCCCGCCGATCACTTCGCAGCGGCCGCCGCCGCGATTGCCCTCCGCAAGAGCTGCGACCACGTCGAGGTACAGCGGTTCGCCGATAGCGCCCGCCTCTTTGGTGCGATCGAGCACCGCGATTCGCGCGGCAGACCGCGGTACTCGAGCGAGAAACTGCGCCACCGCAAAGGGTCGGTAGAGCGCCACCCGCACCATGCCCACTCGCTCTCCGCGAGAAACAAGCTCGGTAACGGTCTCTTCGATGGTTGATGTCGCGGAGCCCATGGCAACAACGACCGCCAGCGCTTCCGGATGCCCCGCGTATTCAAAGAGCTCGTAGCTGCGCCCGGTTCGCTGGGCGAAGCGAGCCATCTCCTGTTCTACGATTGTGGGGCAATTTTGGTAGAAGATGTTTACGGCCTCGCGCGCTTGAAAAAAGGTGTCCGGGTTCTGCGCAGTGCCACGCAGATTCGGGTGGTCCGGTGTGAGCCCCGCGTGTAGGCAATCGTCGCGCCAACGCTCGTCGATCAGTGCGCCGAGGTCCTCGTCGCTCAGCTCTCGAACCTTGACCAGCTCGTGCGACGTCCGAAAGCCGTCAAAAAAGTGCAAAAACGGGATTCGGCTCCGGAGCGTTGCAGCTTGTGAAATGCAAGCGAAGTCGTGAGCCTGCTGCACAGATGAAGACGCCAGCAGCGCGAACCCCGTCTGTCGACAAGCCATGACGTCTGAATGGTCGCAGAAGATGCTCAGCGCATGGCTGGCAACGGTGCGTGCTGCGACGTGAACCACCATTGGGTGGAGCTCGCCGGCCACCTTGTACATGTTTGGCAGCATGAGCAGCAGCCCCTGCGAGGCCGTGAACGTCGTGGCGAGCGAGCCAGCAGTGAGCGCACCGTGGACCGCACCAGCGGCTCCTCCTTCTGACTGCATCTCGACCACGGTTGGAACGTTCTGCCATACATTGGGTTTGGAGTTTGCCGACCACTCGTCGCAAAGCTCGCCCATCACCGAGGCGGGGGTAATCGGATAGATCGCGATCACATCGTTCAACCGGTAGGCGACCGACGCGACAGCTTCATTGCCGTCCATCGTCCGCACGCGCTTCTCGGGCATGTCTCACCCCTCTGCACGCTCCGTGCCGCTGAGGCCAGGGCTGTCTTGGTCGCTTGCTCGCTCGTTGGACAGTCGTGCGCGACGCTGGTTCGCGGTCGAGACCCCTTCGCGCAAGAACTGCGTCGCTCCGCGCACGCTGTGCGGCAGTTGGCCCGTAGGCACGCGCAATGCACCACGGGGCGGGCCGTAGCGCTTGGCCCATGCGGGTGTTCGCTCGTTCAATCGACGATTCAGCCGGACGCGCGTTGGGGGTGATGAGCCTGCATCGAGTGCGCGGTCTCAGTCCTCAACTCCCGGGGCGCGCGCTCATGTCAGTGCCAGTACCTTTTCGTGCGCCGCAGGGCGGCTTGCGCCGCGGCCACGCGAGCGATCGGCACGCGGAAGGGCGAACAAGAGATGTAGCTGAGCCCGAGCCGCTCGAAGAACTCGATCGACTTCGGATCGCCGCCGTGCTCCCCGCACACGCCGAGGGAGATCTCACCGCGAGCGACTCGGCCCTTTTCCACGGCGATGCGCATCAGCTCTCCGACACCCTCGATGTCCAAGGTCACGAATGGATCCTCGGGCAGCATCTGGCGCTCGACGTAAACGGGCAAGAAGCTGCCCGCATCGTCGCGCGAGAGACCGAGCGTGGTTTGCGTCAGATCGTTGGTGCCGAATGAGAAGAACTCGGCCTGCTGAGCCAGTTGATCGGCGAGCAGCGCCGCGCGCGGAAGCTCGATCATTGTTCCGAACTTGAACTTCACCTCCAGGCCGTGCCGCTGAAAGGTCTCTCGCGCAATCTCGTCGACGATGATTCGCATGGCTTGAAGCTCGGCGGCGCTGAGCGCGAGCGGGATCATGATCTCCGGGTGGACATCACAGCCCTCCCTTCTTACTACGCAGGCGGCATCCAAAATCGCGCGCACTTGCATCTCGGAGATTTCCGGGAAGGTGATGCCAAGGCGCACTCCGCGGTGGCCGAG
>DATCFJ010000444.1:0-9434 GCA_036509605.1 Polyangiaceae bacterium
GTCCGCGCAGCTGGCGTAGCGGAACTCCGTAGATGCCCCCGTAGAAGCCGAGATTTTCGGCCACGCTGAGATCCTCGTACAGGCTGAAACGTTGAGTCATGTAACCGATGCGCTGCTTGATCCTCTCTGCCTCCCGCACGAGGTCGTATCCGACGACCGTTCCTTGCCCACCGCTCGGATCGAGGATCCCGCACAGCATCCGGATTAGCGTCGACTTGCCTGCACCGTTCGGCCCAAGAATGCCGAAGATCTCCCCGCGGCGCACCTCGAACGACACATCGCGCACGGCGACGAGATGGCCAAAACTCCGCGACAGGTGCTCCGCATGAATGACCGGAGGCGGAGCGCTCGCGGTCATCGCTTCAGCTCGACGAACGCGGGCACTCCGGAGTGAAGATGCCTGTCGGGATCAGAGAGCCGCACGCGGACCCGCACCACCAAATGCGGCCGTTCGCGATCGCTGAACAGGAATTTCGGCGTGAATTCGGTATCCGGATACACGTATTCGACGACTCCGCCAAACCCGAGACGGGTGGAGTCGACATGACAAGTCACTGGGGCGCCGGTTCGAACCAGCGCGAGCTCGCCTTCCGGAACGAAGACATCGACGTAGGGATGGGTCGTGTCGGCCAAGGTGATTGCTGGAGTGCCAACCGCCGCGAGCTCCCCCGGTTTGATCGCAACATCGATGACTTCACCGGCAAGTTCGGCGTGCAGGGTGTGGCGTGCCAGCATTTCCTGGTCGAGCGCGAGCTCGGCCTTCGCCTGGGCCACGAGCGCTTGCGCGCGGGCGATTTCTTGGGGGCGAGCGCCGTCGCGAAGCGCGGCGACTCGGTGGTCGAGGGATTTTCGATCGAACGTCGCTCGTTGCAGCGCGGCTTCCGACTTGTCGAGCTCGGTCTGGGCGACTGCGCCGCTGGCAAACAAACGGCGCGTTCGTTCTGCGTCGACTCGCAGGAGGGCCTCATTCGTCGCCGCACTACGTGCGGTGTTCGAAAGCGATGAGATGTCCTCGGCGCGACTCCCCGCAGCGAGCAACGCAAGCTCGGCCTCGGCGGCCTTTTCGTCTTGGCGGCGTGCGTCGGTCGTGAGGCTTTGAGTCGTGTCGTCGAGCCGCGCGATGACCTGCTCTGCCGTCACGCGATCTCCGCGACGAACGTCGACTCGTTCCACGCGACCGGCAACCTCGAACGAGACGATGTGCTGATCGAATTCTACTACGCCCTGATAGCCGGGCGGCACGGCAGGGACGCGGCTGCAACTCGGCCAGAGCAACAGCGCAAGCCCGCCTCGGCGAAGGACGGCTCTGACCAGCCTCGAAACGAGCGAGCAACTTGAGTCCATCTGCATCCAGTGCCGAAAATCCTTCAGTTCCTGGCCGGTGCCCAAAGCAAGAGCCGCGCCGCTCTCGCACACGAGGGCTCTCCTGGCGCGCAGCGTCGCTCGTAGCACTGAACGCGCGGCACCCGAAGCGGCCGCGCAAACGATGCGCTGACACGCAATTCGTGCGCCGCCGAAGCGCTCGGCACGCGCATGGAGCAATCGTGACGCTTCTGGAAACTGAGCGCCTTCCGTAACGAACGGGCAAGGTGATCTCGTCCCATAGAAATGGAAAGTCTGCGGGATAGTTGAAGACCGGTTCTTTCAGCACGCGCGACGGCGTTCAGTGATGACATGGTTACGACCCCGGCGTGGACTTTCCCGGATGCACCCCCGCCCGCTGCGGCAAGACAAGGATGCAGACGACCATGAACCCGATGAGGATCGCCGACGCGGAGAAGCGACCAAACTCCAGGCCACCCTTCGCATGCGGCTTGTCCAGCAGATCACCCACGGTGGCACCGAGGGGGCGCGTGAGAATGAAGGCTGCCCAGAACAGTAGCGTGCGCGATATCTTCGTGAAGAAATAGGCGACGACGACTACGCCCAAGCCCGCCGCGAAGACGAGCGCGCCGCCCTCGTAGCCGAGCCCCGTATCATCGGCCAGCCAGTCCCCGAGCGCAGTGCCCAGCGTCTGCGAAAACAAGATCGTCATCCAATAAAATAGCTCGACCTTGGGTGACGCGACGGTATCGACGGAGACAGAGCCGCAGACGCGGTACCACACACCAAGCGAAGCCAGCACGAGTACGAGCAGGATCGAAGACCCGCCGAGGTAGCCAATACCGAGCGAGCGATCGACGAAATCAGCGAGAGTCGTGCCGACGGTCGTCGTAGCAACGATGACCACCCAATATAGAAACGGGTGGAACGCCTTCGCGAAGATCTGCGCGCCGACCCCGGCAATCAAGATCACGCCGAAAATCAAGGTGCCGACGAGGTAGCCAAGATTCAGCGTCATCGTGACGGCATCGCCGCCAGTCTCGCCGAGGGTGGTCGCGGCGATTTTGATGACCCAGAAGCCGAGCGTGACCGCGGGCACCTTGCTCAGCGTCTCTTTCACGTTGTTGTTCATAGTGACTATCCGTCGGTTGGGGCGATACTGCGCTCGCGACGAGGCGAAATCCACCACTCGCGCCGCGCGCGTCGAGCCGCGCGCCGCCGAGACGAGAGTCTCCGCGACGCGGAGCTCGTGAGGGTCTATGCTGTCTGGTGCTCCGTTGACATTCGACGCGCCTTCGGTGAATCCAATGAACAAAAATCTCTTCGCCTTGGTTCTATTGAGCGGTGTTGCCTGCGGTGGGACCTTTCAAGGAGGTTCTAGCGGCGGCGCAGCTGGGCAGAGTGGCGCTTCCGGCAGCGGAGGCAGTGCTGGCGTCGGTGCTAGCGCCGGCCACGGTGGCACCGCAGGCGTTGCCGGAGGCGGCGCCAGTGGCTCGGGCGGCTCAGTCGCCGGTGCGGGCGGCGCTACCTGCGGGGCGAATTGCGGCTTCAAATGCTGCGGCCCCGAGTGCATCAACACCGGCAACGATATCAACAACTGCGGCGCCTGCGGCACCGTCTGCGCGGGGCCAAATCCCTTCTGCAACAACGGCAAGTGCGACAAAGCGCCTTGCCAAGGCGTTACGTGCACGGGGACCACCACCTGTTGCGAGGCTGAATGTTGCAAGGCTGGAGAGCTGTGCTGCAACGTGAATGCAGGTGCCTCTCGCACGGCCTGCACGCCCGCGACGGACAAGGGCACTTGCCCGCTCGGCTGCGCTCAGTGCGTGTGCACGGCGCCAAACACGCCCATTGCAACGCCGAGCGGAGAGCGCCCCATCTCCGAGCTCAAAGTCGGAGACCTCGTCTACAGCGTGCACCATGGGAAACTCGTCGCGGTACCGATCATTCTGACCAATCGCGTGCCGGTCACCGGCCTTCATCACATGGTGGAGGTGCGGCTGAACACCGGCCGCGTGCTTTCAATCAGCCCGTCTCACCCGACCGCAGACGGTCGAACCTTCGCTGATCTGGCCAAGGGCGATGCCCTCGACGGCGTCGCGCTCGACTCGGTCCGCCGTGTGCCTTACACGGAAGCGTACACCTATGACATTCTCCCCGACTCGGATTCAGGCACGTATTTCGCTGGTGGCGTGCTGATCGGAACGACGTTGGCGTCGCCACTGGTTACGAACCAAAGCGCGAACCCGCTTCACGCCTGGGCATCTCAAGCCGGTGCTCGCGCCCGTTCGGCGCCCTGAGGCGTTTCAGGCGGGTTTTGGACGGTTCGCGAGGTCGTTGATGACAGCAACCGACGAAGACGTTTTTTGCGGCTTAACCAGCGCCGGGGTGAGCGATGGGGGCATCGACCCGGCCGACCCGCTTCTCAGGTTACCAACTACACGTTCGCCCGCCGCAAGCGCAGCGCATTGCTGACTACAGACACCGAGCTCAAGCTCATCGCCGCTGCCGCAATCATCGGGCTCAAGAGGAGCCCGAATGCCGGGTAGAGCACGCCAGCAGCAATCGGGATGCCCAGCGCGTTGTACGCGAACGCGAAGAACAGGTTCTGTTTGATGTTGCTCATCGTCTTTCGCGACAAGGCGCGAGCGCGCGCAATGCCGCGAAGGTCCCCCTTTACGAGGGTCACCCCTGCGCTCTCCATCGCAACGTCGGTACCCGTTCCCATGGCGATGCCGACCTGAGCTTGCGCGAGGGCCGGCGCGTCGTTGATGCCGTCGCCGGCCATTGCGACGATGCGGCCCTCAGCCTGGAGCTGCTTGACCTTGGCGGCCTTCTGATCCGGCAGCACCTCAGCGATCACGTCGTCGATGCCTAGCTTCTTCGCGACCGCGAGGGCGGTGGTCTTGCTGTCGCCCGTGAGCATGACGACGCGCAGGCCCTCGCTATGCAGCGCGCGGAGGGCCTCCACGGTGCTGTCCTTGATTGGATCGGCAACCCCTCTGCACTAGTCTCACTGGCCTGCAACGTTAGCTGGGCTGCGCTGAGTCGGCAGAGAGTGAGGCGCGAATGCTCGTCGGCCCCTGCGAGGCTAGCGACGACGCCCGTCGGAGAAAGCGCGCACCCTGCGGTACAGCAGCCTGCCATTTCCGATCAAAGGGATCCGAACGTCGACGCAACTTCGAACCGCGAGAGCACCGCGTGCGCGCGCTGTGGATTCTGCCAGCATGAATGGCTGCGTTCGAAACCATTTCAGATAGCCGTGAAAGGGATGTCGTCATGACCCAGACAACTTCGCCCGTGAGCGTCGCTCTCTTGAACTTTGCCGGGACCCTCGCGAGAAGGGACCCGGGGACGTTTCGTCCCAAGGTCGCGATGCTGACCCACGTTGGGTACAATTGGCGGGACGAGGAGACGATCGTATTTCGGCTCGCCGATCAGGCCGTTCGCGTGTGGGGAGCGGCGATGCTCGAATTGAAGGACAGAAAATCCGACGCAGACACGCTTCGGACCCTGGCGCCAATCACGGATCGCGAAAGCTCCGGCGCCGCGACTGCCGCACTCGAGGCACTCGATTTTGCGCTCGTCAGTCATTCCAAGGACTGCGCGTCATCCGCCGCTGGTGACGCGGGCACGCCAGAATTCGTTGGCTCGCAAGCGGCGTACGCAGCGATCGCGCTGGCAAACAGCTATAGCGACCAGAGAAAGCACGACGTGTTCGAAAGCGCCGCAGCGCTGCTGGCAGAGTTGCGGTCCGGGTTCGACCTCCTTCATTGAGCAGAAAAGCGCCCCAAATGAAGCCAGAGGTACTGGAGATAACGCGTCAAGGCGCGATCAACGCCGTTGGCTCGTGGAGAGATCGCGGCTGCGAGTACGCTTCGATAATCGACGGCATACCGCGACCGTGGCCTCCGAAGTCGTTCAAGCTCATCTTCGCGGACGCTGAGCAGCGCGGAGTCGAGCTGCTGTCGCTGGCCAACGGAGATCACGTGAAGACCATCCTCGCGGCCATTTTCGAATATGTTGAGCAGTCACTCATTGCTTCACAAGCCGAGGCGGAGCTGCGCAAGTTGAGGCCGGCGGTCGCGGTCGCGCGAGGCGGCAACGCCTGAGCTCGGGCGACTGGCGACGCCGCGCACAGGCGCCTAGGATGGGCGTCGAGCCCTCGCCTCCCGCGAGCAGATGCCCGTCAGCGCTCTGGCATCAGCATGCCCGCCTCTAGTCGGACTTCGGCAAGGGAACGCTCTGTCAGGGCGCGGAGAGCAGACAGACTGCGCGAGTGTTCGGCGCCCGTGCGCCCACCCGGCCCGACCATCCCCTTCTTGATGGCCTCGAACGAAAGAATTATCGTTTAGGTGCTGCGATCAACTGTCACGCATTCGACGTCGAGGGCGGTCGTTCAATCGCACGAGCCGTCCGTTTTTCGATGACGGAAAGGTGCCCGCCCATGAAACCGTCGGGCATTGGCCCGATGCGGACATGCTGCGGCTCGGGTACACCGGGCCGCGTTGCCCCGTGCACTCGGCTGGCGCTTGTGGTGGATCCTAGCATCGCCGCCGGTCGCGAGGTGAGCGGGCGTAGACATGCTATTCTATGGCTCCTCGGCCCGAAGTTGCCCGGGTCGAAACATCGATGCCATCGCTCCCGCCCACTACGATCTCAACATTCCGCGACGAATTCCAGCGGCACTTCGGCAAGGTGCCCCAGGTCTTCTCGGCGCCGGGCCGAGTGAACCTGATCGGAGAGCACACCGACTACAACCAGGGTTACGTGCTACCGATCGCGATCCAACAGCGCACGCACGTGGCCGTGGCGCCTCGCGACGACCGCGTAATCGTCTGCTACTCGCTGAACCTGGGAGAAGAGCAGCGCATCACGCTGGACGCACCGCCGCGCGCGCGAACTGGCTCATGGATCGACTACGTAGAGGGCATGGCGCGCACGCTTACGCTACGCGGTTTGCCGATCGGCGGCGCGGATCTGTTGATCGCGTCGGACGTTCCGCCGGGCGCCGGACTGTCGTCGTCGGCGTCCCTCGAGCTCTCGGTTGGGCTCGCACTGTGCTCGCTGTCCGGTGCGACGCCCACGGCTGTCGAGCTCGCACTCGTCGGCCAGAGTGTTGAGCACGAGTATGTTGGCGTCCAATGCGGCATCATGGATCAGCTGATCTGTGCCTTGGGTCGCGCAGGGCACGCCCTGCTCATCGACTGCAGGTCACTCGAGGTTACTCCGGTGCCGATCCCGCCCTCCGAGGCGCTCATGGTGGTCTGCGATACCCGGGTGCGCCATCGTCATGCCGATTCCGGTTACAATCAGCGCCGAACCGAATGCGAGCAGGCACTGCGCCACCTGCAACAGGCCGGCATGCGAATCGAGAGCTTGTCTGACCTCGGAGTCGCTCAGCTAGCCGCAGTCGAGGCGCACTTGCCGCCACTGCTGTGGCGGCGCGTTCGGCATGTGGTCAGCGAGAACGCCCGAACGCTTGGTTCAGTTGACGCGCTCAAGCGCGGCCACGTGCGGGGGCTCGGTCGTATGATGACGGGCTCGCATCTTTCGCTGCGAGACGACTACGAAGTGAGCTGCGCCGAGCTAGATTTCGTGGTCGAATTCGGCATGAGGGAGCCGACCGCGCTCGGCGCGCGCATGACCGGCGGCGGCTTCGGCGGTGCTGCCATCCTGCTGGTGAAGAACGCTGGCGTCGACGCGTTGACCGCCGCACTGAGCGCGCGCTTCAGCGAGCGTTTCGGCGTAGAACCACACATTTACGTCACCGAAGCCGGCGACGGCATGCGCGCCGAACCCGATGCGGCTGAGTCTCCCCAGCCCGCGAATCACACGCTGCGCCCGATCTGAATGCGACACGTCTGGCCTGTGCCATGACCGCTGCATTGTCACGCGAATCGGGCACGAAATGTGCGAACGAGGTCGTCTGCTCGCCACACTGAAAGCAGAGAACTAGCAGTGCGAGCGCTGCGTCCCGCGATGCGGTTGATGCGCGCTGACCTTCGCCGTGAGCGTGGCGTACACCGCGGAGCACGCGCGCCGGGGCTCGCGCTGCGCTCGACGGTCAGTGTGGCGCTTTTGCGAGCCTAGAAACGAACGGGCAACGCTCGGTCATTGCTTGGCGCAGCTACGGGCCGCTGGTAGGGTGAGCGCTCGATGGCGGGCTCGAAAACAGATGCCCTTGAGCGCGAGGCTGAAACGGACCTCGCGGAAGCCACGAAATCAGCCGAGCTGCTCGTTGGCGGGGGTGAACTCGGCGCACGCATGCGTGCGATCGATTGGTCCGAGACTCTACTGGGACCTTTGGTCTCATGGCCGCAGAGTCTCTGCTCTGCGCTGAGCATCTGCCTCGGCTCTGGGTTCCCGATCGCGATCTATTGGGGCGCCGATCTCGTCCTTCTATACAACGACGCATGGAGTCCGATCCTCGGCGAGAAGCACCCGTGGGCCCTCGGGCGCGCCGGTAGAGAGGTCTGGCCGGAAATATGGGGGACGATTGGCCCGATGTTTCAGCAGGTCATGACCACGGGAAAGGCGACCTACTCAGAGGACAGCCTCTTGCCCATGCGTCGCCACGGCTACACCGAGGAGTGCTATTTCAACTTTACCTTTAGTCCCATACGCGGCCAAGGCGGACGCGTGGAGGGCATCTTCAACGCGGTCATGGAGACGACCTACCGCGTTCTTGCTGAGCGGCGTTCGCAACTCCTTCGCGAGCTCGGTACCAGTGTTGCCGCCGCTTCCTCGACGGTCGATGTTGCCGTGTTGGCCGCTGCTTGCTTCGGCGCAGCGACAGACGACGTGCCATTTTGCCTAATCTACATGACCGCTAATGCCGGTCAGTCTGCGCGATTGACGGCCAATGCCGGCATCGCTGCGGGCAGCGCGGCTGCACCAGGGGTCATCTCGTTGTGTGACGCTGAAGAACCCGCGGCATGGCCCCTCCACACGGCATATCGTTCGATGCAGGTGGCGGTGGTGAAGGGCTTGGACGAGCGCTTTGGCACGGCGATTCCTCGAGGTAAGTGGCCCGAGCCGGTTTCATGCGCGCTGATCGTTCCGATAGCGCTCCCGTCACACCGCGAGCCCTGCGCGTTCCTGATCTTGGGAGCAAACCCTCGACGTGCGATCGACGAACAGTACTTTGATTTTGCGTCGAAAGCTGCCCAACAGCTGGCAGCGTATTTCTCGAGCGCACAACGCAGCGAGGAGCTAGCAGCCGTCGATCGCGCCAAGACGGCCTTCTTCAGCAATGTCAGTCATGAGTTTCGCGCTCCGCTGACCCTCATGCTGGGTCCGATCGAGGAGATGCGCGCGTGGCCGCTTGGCAGAGAGGACCGCGAACGCGTCGATCTCCTTCACCGAAACGCCACGAGGCTTTTGAGGCTCGTCAATAACCTGCTCGATTTCTCGAGAATCGAGGCCAGTCGCGTCGAAGCGAGCTACGAGCCCACCGAGTTGGGAGCTCTCACCGCTGACCTCGCGAGCACCTTCCGCTCCGCCATAGAAAGCGCTGGGGTGGAGCTAGTCGTGGATTGCGCGCCTTTGTCCGAGCTGATCTTCGTCGACCGCTCGATGTGGGAAAAGGTCGTTCTGAACCTGCTCTCGAACGCGTTCAAGTTTACGTTCGACGGCTCGATCGTCGTCCAACTCAAACTCCAAGATGCTTCGGCCGAGTTGTTGGTGCGCGATACCGGTACCGGCATCCCTCAGCAGGAACAGCCTCGCCTTTTCGAACGGTTCCACCGAATCGAAGGCGCACGCTCGCGAAGCCACGAAGGTTCCGGCATCGGCTTGGCGTTAGTCCATGAGTTGGTTCAGATGCACGGCGGAGAGATCAAGGTCACCAGTCGAGAGCGGGACGGTTCCACATTTTGCGTGCGTATTCCGCGAGGCGCGGCGCACTTGCCGGCAGAACGCGTGCGTCCCAGTGCCGGTCAACACCCCGCGCGTACGGCGGACGCGTACGTCGAGGAAGCCAACAGCTGGACGTCTCGGTCGCCAGATTCAGAGCCGCCGCCTGCACCAACGATGCCATCCCAGGGCTCTCGGGCCCGCATCGTCGTCGCCGACGACAATGCCGACATGCGGGCTTATGTCACCCGTTT
>DATCFJ010000445.1:0-5536 GCA_036509605.1 Polyangiaceae bacterium
GCCAAAGCTCGATTGAGCTGGGGCCGTTTCAGATCGACCGCCTGCCGTACCCGAACGACGGCAAGAGCCCGCCGCTCACGTCCGTGACGCGCGAAGACGCCAAGCGCAACTGCGCCGAGCGCGGCGAGCGCTTGTGCACCGAGCTCGAGTGGGAGCGCGCGTGCAAGGGGCCTGCGAGCCTTGACTACGCCACTGGCAAAACCTGGCAAGCTCGCTGCGCGACAGCGCCGCTGAGCTGCGCGTCCGGCTTCGACGTGCTGGCGTTAGGCGGCAACCTGCGAGAATGGGTGGCCAGCGAAATTCCCGGCAAAGACGCGGGCGCACGCGCGTTGTTGCGAGGCGCGGCCGCCAGCGCCGCAGGACCGGAGCACCGCTGCGCGGCTCGCCACGCCGCAGATCCCGACAGCAAGGCCGATGACCTCGGCTTTCGCTGCTGCAAGGGCGCGCCGAACGCGGCCATCGTGCCCGAGCCCAAGCTCGGTGAAACCTTCACGCACGGCAAGATCAACACCGAGACTTTGGAGAAGGTATTCAAGAGTGATCCGCACACCGCGGAGCTCCAAAACTTGAAGTTCTATCGCGAACCGGACGCGGCCAATACGGTCGTCGCTCGCGGTCCCGGCGACAAGAAGGGCTTCTCGTTCACGGTTGCACCGCTCGTTTGGCGGCCTGCTGCGGGCACCGAATTCATGCTCGTGAGCGGTAAGTCCGGCGACAACGACGCGTTCGTGGCTGTGCTGCACGTCTTGTCGGACGACGACTACAGCGTCGCAGCGAGCTTTTTCATGAAGAACGAACCAGGCCCGGTCGCTCTCGCTTACAGCGATTCAATCAGACCACGCCTGCACTGGAGCACGTGCTGGGGTTGCCCGGGCGAAACCGGCAAAATCTTGTTCCGGCCGCCAGAAGGCGTCGTGATCTTCCAGCCGTGAACGCCAAGCCCAGGTCACTCTCGCACCTGTGTGGCTCGGCTCAAGCCAAGCCGACGTACAAGTGCTGCACGTCGTCGTCTTCGTCGAGCGCGGCCAAAAATGCTTCGACCTCGGCGCGCGCTGCGCCGTCGAGCTGCACCGGGTTCTTCGCGATCCAAACCAGGTTCGCCGAAGTCACACCCCAACCGCGCGCCGTCAGCGCTTTCGAAACCGTGTCGAGATCAGTCGGTTCGGTGATGAAACGGAACAGGCCTTCTTCAGCGGGCTCGACCTCTTGCGCGCCAGCTTCGATCGCGGCCTCTTCGGCGTCTTCGGCTTTCGCCGGTGGCGCCGCTTCGACGGCGCCGCAGCGGTTGAAGTCCCAGCTCACCGAACCGCCTGCGCCAAGCTGGCCTTTCCTGAACAAGAGGCGAATGTTGGGCGCGGTGCGGTTCTTGTTGTCGGTCAGGCACTCGACGATCACCGGCACCTGGTGCGGGGCAAAGCCCTCGAAGATCACGGTTTCGTGCTGCGCTTGACCGTCGAGCAAGCCTGCGCCCTTCTTGATCGCACGCTCCAGAGTCTCTTTGGTCATTGACGCGCGCTTGGCCTGCTCAACCGCCAGCCGCAACCGCGAATTGCTCACAGGATCGGGCCCGCCGCTGCGCGCGGCGACCATGATTTCCTTGGCTAGCTTGGTGAACAACCGACCCTTGGCGTCGGCTCCTTGCTCTCGGCCTTTTTGCTTCCATTGCGCACCCATGCGCGGCGTTTACACCCTCAGCGCGCCACACTCAACTCGAACGCGTTTCCCGAGCCGCCGGGTGGTGGCACCGCGCGTACCCGAGCGCCCGCGGCCTCTGCCGCCAAGCGCGCCGCGAACAAGCCAACGCCGCGGCTGTAGCGCGCACCGACCAAACCTTTCGCCGAGACCTGGCCTTCGGCGGTGAACGCTTGATCGTGAAAGTCTGCGGCGACGGGCGCCCCGCCGTCTTCGATCAAGAGCACCACGCGCGGTCCCTCGAGATGCGCGGAGACGCGCACGGGAATGCCGTCCTGCGCGTGCTGGATGCCGTTTTTGATCAGGTTGCCCAGCGCGCGACCGAGCATTTCGCGACTCGTCGCGAGCCGCACGTCAGCAGCAGGCGAGGGCGTAAACTCGACGCGCACTGAGTAGCTCGCGGCCAGGGATTTGGAACGCGCCAGCGCGTCTGCGATCAGCTCACGCACGGAGAACGCATTTTGTTCGAAGCGCTTCTCGCCGCGTAGCGAAAGCGCGAGCAGCTCGACATTGTCGATGATGTGCCCGAGCGCCTCGCAGGACGCCGACACGTCTTCCAACGCCTCTTTGGCGTCCGGACTCGTTACGTCGCGCACGGATTGCAAGAAGCTCGCGTTGCTATGTAGGGCAGACAACGGATTGCGTAGATCGTGAACGATCAGCCCTAGCAGCCCGCCGATTAGATCCGACTCCAAGCGATCGCTAGCCATCTTGGGGTAGCGTACGTTGTTATCGCTTCGTTGCGTAAGGCCTAGCGCGAATTTCAGCTACTTCGCGGGCGCTCGGCTGGAACCGCTCAGCACACCGTGACGACTCAGAAATGCCGCGATTGTCGCGGCGATCTCGGCATGGTGCTCGAGTGGGGCAAGGTGGGTTCCGTTCGGAATCACTTCCAGCTCAGCCCCTGGAATAGCCTCGGCCATCGCCTCCGACACGGCGGCTGGCGTGAACGAATCACGCGCGCCGGCGACCACGAGCACAGGCACGCGCACCTCGGGCAGGATGTCTTCGGCGGAGTGCTCACCTGCCGCACGCAGCATGCGCAGGAAGAGCTCGAAATCTACAATCGACACGTGCTGAAAGTACGGCTCCACGTCCTCGAGGCGGACGGCGCCCAAGTTGATGTCACCGGTCAGCCGCGCGACCGCGATCGCAACCCGCGGCGGCACGCTCGACCAGATCGCGCGCGTGACGGTGGGGTGCCTGGTCGCAAAGTCGATCAATTGCGGCAGCACCGAGGCCAGCATCTCGCTGCCCTTGAATGTGTAAGTCACGCGGCCAAAGCTGCCGCACAAGAGCACGAGCGCAGCCACGCCCTCAGGGCGACGCCGATAAGCTTCGAGCGCGACTTGGGTGCCGAGCGAGTGACCGACGAGCACCACCGGTGGATCGCCGAGCTCGTGGCGAACCGCGTCCAAGTCGTCGGCGAGCGCTTTGACGCCGATCTGCTCGGAATCAACCGGCAGAGCGCTGCGCCCATGCCCTCGATAATGGAAATGCGCGACGTTCAGCTGTTCGCTGAGCTCGTCCCAAAGGTACTTCCAAATAAAGCCATCGCAGGCCAGGCCATCACAAAGGATAGCCGTTGGCCCGCTAGGCTCGTCCGCCTCGCCTAAGCGAGCCGCACGATGAAAGTAGAGCCGGGTTCCGTCGGCGCCGTGAGCGAACGACTCGGAAGCCGTCGACTCAGGTCGCGGCTTCTTCCTCGTCGTCACTGATGTCGTTCACACTCGGGATCTTTTTGATCTCGAGGCGAGCCATCTTCCAAGCTCGCTGTACTACCCAGGAAAGCGAGCGATCAAGCCGCGCCGCTTCGTCCTTGATTTCCTGAAGCATCGCCTCAGGGAAGTACAGGCTTTGTTTGCGCTTATCGCTGCCGGCGGTTTTGTTCGAGTCGTGGTCGGCCAAAAGCGTACCTCTGTGTGGGGAGGTGTCACCCGACACCAGGAAAAAACCTAGTATCACTCACAGGGCCGCGAAATCAATCGCGAAATGTGAGCGTTCGGGAAACACGTTAATAAACTCTCAGCAGAGCCTACCAGAACCCGGGCAAAGGGGCGCCCCTCGTGTATCGTGCCCAGCAATGCCCGGTAAATCGCGCGCCTTTTCGGCTGTTCGGCGCAGCCTGCCCCTGATTTTTGCAGTTTTTTTTGGGGTGCTGCTCAGCCATTTGGCCCACGCCGGGAGCGAACGGGAGAGCCCATACCGCGTGGTCGAGCAGCTCGGGCGGGTCCTGGTTTGGATCGAGAACGAGTACGTCGACCCCGTAGACCGCAAGCGGCTACTGGAAGGCGCCATCAAGGGCATGGTCGCCGAGCTCGACCCGCACTCCTCTTACATGCCGGCTGAGGACTATGCGATTTTCCAAGGCGACACCGAAGGTCACTTCGGAGGTGTCGGCGTCGAAGTGGATTTCGGCGACGAGTACGTGACCGTGATCGCGCCGATCGAAGGCTCACCGGCGGAGAAGGCTGGCGTACATCCGGGTGATCGCATCCTGGCGATCGACAACGTGGGTGTGCACGGCCGCCCGTCAGTCGAGCTCGTGCGCCAGATGCGCGGCGAGCCCGGCAGCCATGTGCTGCTCACGATTCGCCGCGCCGGCTCGGACAAGCTCTTGTACCTGACGCTCACGCGGCAAGTGATCACGGTCTCCAGCGTCACGAGCAAGCTGCTCAAGGGCGGCGTCGGCTACCTGCGCATCAAGACGTTTCAGACCGGCACGCATGACGAGTTTTTGGATCATTACGCCAAGCTACGCCGCGAAAATAACGGTGATTTAGCCGGGATGGTGCTCGACATGCGCAACAATCCGGGAGGCCTCGTCAACGAAGCGAGCGCTATCGCGGACGAGCTGCTCACGAGCGGCGTGATCTATACGACGCGCCGCCGTGGCAAGATCGTGGACGAAGTCACGGCGGACAGCGGCGGTGTCGCTCGGCGCGGGCCGGTTGCGGTGTTGGTAAACGAGTTCAGCGCGAGCGCGGCCGAGCTCGTCGCGGGCTGCATCCAAGACAACCATCGCGCGACTTTGGTCGGCGCCAAGACGTTCGGCAAAGGCTCGGTGCAAACCATCATCGACCTGCCGGACGGTGCTGGTCTGCGCCTGACCACGCTGCGCTACTACACACCGAGCGGCCGCGCGATTCAGGAGCAAGGCGTCACGCCGGACGTGTTGATCCCCGGCGCCACGCCCGCCGAGACCTTCGGCGTCGTGCGCGAAGAAAACCTCGAGAACCACCTGCCGCCAGTCGAAGGCGCCCCGTCGAAAGTCGTCGCTCCCTCGGTAAAAGTGCCCGCGGACGCCGGAGCCGAGGAAACCCCTGATGCCGGAGCCGAAACGGACCTGGGCGTCGCGCGTAACGTGCCCGTCGACCCGCGCGTGGGTCCTGACACGGCACTGGGCGTCGCGTATCAGATCGTCACCGGCGCTTTCACGCGCGCGTCAGCGAACGCTGCATCCACCGCAAGCGCGGCGCCCGCGCCCGCGAAGAAACCGTAAAGCCTCCGGCGTCGCCGCCCGCTCCGGAGCCCTTCGCGCAATCCGGTTTCACGTCGGACTTCCGACATAGAATCAAGTTGGCGAATAGCGCTCCGGGTACTTCGTCCGAACGGCCCAAACGAAGCGGAGATCGGCAGGCGCCTCAGCGCTTCGTGCGGCTCTTGATCTCGTTCGGAGCGGTCGCCATGGCCGTCAGCAGCTCACGGTTCATCTTGGCGATGAAGCTGATGCTGATGTCCTTCGGGCACACGGCTTCGCACTCTTTGTGACTCGAGCAATGGCCGAAGCCCTCGGCGTCCATCTGAGCGACCATCTTGCGCACGCGATCCGCGCGCTCGGGGG
>DATCFJ010000446.1:0-7417 GCA_036509605.1 Polyangiaceae bacterium
CCCTCCGGTGCGCGCGAAGCGCCGCACGCTCGCGCCCCCGCGCGCGGAAGGGCAGTGCAGCCGCCTGCCCGGTGCGCGCGAAGCGCCGCACGCTCGCGCCCCCGCGCGCGCCAAACAGCTCAGCCGCACGCCCGGAACCAAAACGAGCTCATGAGTCTTGGGAGACAAGATCACGATCTGCGATTGAGAGCACACACACGAGAACCGGCGGAACCGGGCGCCTGCTGTTTCAACCGCATGGGGGGATCGCTACAACCAATTGCGCAGCTCACAGGCCAAAGATCTCCCCCCGGAGCGATCACCCCTCCAGCCCCACCAACTCCAAATCAGCAACAAGAGGCAAATGATCCGACGCCTGCCCCGACAACTGCGTGCGCGGCACATGCACGCCTCGCGATTCGAGATCACCGCGCATGAACACGCCGTCCAACGGGCGCATCGGTAGCGCGGCCGGAAACGTCTTGAGCAGTGGACCGCAACGGGCGAAGCCCGCGGGCACCAAGTAGCGCGGGCCGAGCGAGCCCCAGACGTCGTTCAGATCTCCGCCGAGCACTACCGGCGTGCGGCGCTGCAGATGGGCGAAGGGGTGTGACGCGAGGAAGCGCTCCAACTGTTGACCACGTTCGGAGCCGGCAAGCCCCAGGTGCATGTTGACGAGCACCAGGCTACGCGTGTGACCGGGGCCGTGAACGTGGGCGCGCGCCGTCATGGCGCCGCGCTTTTTCTTCTTTCCGATGGTCAAATCGACGCGGCTTGCGTCCGATAGCGGCCAACGGCTCAAGATCGCGTTGCCGTAGCCACCCATGCTGAACCGGTGCTCGGGACCGAAGGCGAGGTGCGGCATCTTCAGCGCCTCAGCAAGCGCTGAAGGTTGATCATGAAAATGCGAGCGGGGCATATCCTCGGCGACCTCCTGCAGCAGCGCGATGTCCGGCGCGAGGCCATGCAACACGTCAATCACGCGCTCCAGCCGGTAGCGGCGGTCCACGCCGCCGATGCCCTTGTGGATGTTCCAACTGACGACGCGAATTTGCATGCAAAAGCTCAGACGCTCAGACGCTCCGGCAGGAGAGCAGTAGCCTGTTACGACTCTAGCGCGCTAAGCTGTAGCCTGCGCCCAAAGCAACGACCCGATGACCGATTCGCAGCCTCCCAACTTGCAGGGCACCACGATAGCCGGACGCTACCTCGTCGAGCGTCTGATCGGTCAGGGCGGTATGGGCACGGTTTGGGCCGGCCGGCACATCACGCTCGATCAGCAGGTCGCGATCAAATTCGTGCACCCGAAGCTGGCCGGCAGCTCGGAGGCATTGCGCCGTTTCGACACGGAGGCGAAAGCCGCAGCTCGCATCAAGAGCCGGCACGCTGTCGCCGTTTACGATCACGGTGTCACCGAGGCCGGGCAACCGTACATCGTGATGGAGTACCTTGAGGGGGAATCGCTCGAGCAGGCCATCGTGCGTCGCGGCAAATTGCCCCTGCAGGAAGTAGCAGAGATCGTACAGCAAGCGTCGCGTGCATTATTCGCCGCGCACCAAGCTGGCATCGTTCATCGCGACCTCAAGCCCGACAATATCTTTCTGGCCCGTGACGGCGAGGCCGGAACCCGCGGTTACTCGGTAAAACTAGTTGATTTCGGCATCGCCAAGATGGTGCACGAAGAGGCCGCGAGCGGCGCCTCAACGACCCAAGCCGGTATGGTCCTCGGCACGCCGTTGTACATGAGCCCAGAGGCGTTGACCGGCGCGCCAGTGAGTCAGGCCTCCGACATCTGGTCGCTTGGTGCATGCGCGTTCTCTGCGCTGTGCGGGCGCGTGCCCTTCCAGGGCGACGCCATCGGGGACGTCGTGTTGAAGGTGTGCGCGGCGCCCATGCCCGTCCCGTCGCAGATTCAGCCAACGCTGCCCAAAGCGTTCGACGCCTGGTTCGAACGCGCTTGTTCGCGCGATCCGAAGAAGCGCTTCGCCTCCGTGGTCGAGCTATCCGACGCGCTGATTCGCCTGGACGAATGGGCGCGCGCGCAGCGCGAGCAAGTCATGTACGAGATCCGCCCCATGGCGCCGAGCATCCTGGACGACGGCGAGCTGGACCTGCAACCGTCCGGGCGAGGCCGGATGCTGGCGGGCTTGCTGGTGGGGGCGTCGCTGATGCTCGGGGTTCTCGGCTTATACGTGTTCAAGCGTACGCGCGAAGCGGACGAACAAATCCGCGAGGCGACCGCCAGCGCGGCCGCGGTCGTGGAGGCCGAAAACGCCCGTAAGGTCCGGGAGGCAGAAAAGCAATTCTGGGCGGCGGATGCCGGCTCGGTGGCCCATGATGCCGGCAAACCGCCCGCGGTCCGTCGCCCCCTCCCGAAGAAAAGGCAGCCGGCTCCCTGAGTCCCTGCGGGCGAGTAGTATCCAACCCGCTCGCCCGAGTTTCTCGCCGGTGATATAGAACCGGCCTTCTCCAGCAGAGGTACGCAGATGATCGACGATGTTTTGAACGAGCTGCGCCAGGCAATCGAGAAGTCGAAGGATGCGCTGCGACGCGAAACCGCGAAGCTTCGCACCGGACGCGCGCATCCGTCGATGCTCGACTCCATCCGCGTGGATTATTACGGGCAGACCACGCCCCTCGGTCAGATGGCGACCGTGAGCGTGCCAGAACCGCGCCTGCTCACCGTCAAACCGTGGGACAAATCCCAGGTCAAAGCCGCTGAGAAGGCCCTGCGCGAATCTGACCTCGGGCTCAATCCGCAGGTGGACGGCGACCTGATTCGCATTCCGATCCCCCCGCTCAGCGAAGAGCGCAGGAAGGATCTCGTGAAGATCGCCAAGAAGGACGGCGAGGAGTGCAAAGTGAGCGTCCGCAAGGCGCGCCACGAAGCACTGGACATGCTGGTCGAAATCAAAGAAGGCGGCGACGCGAGCGAAGACGAGGTCGAGCGCGCCAAGAAAAAGGTCGAGGAAATCATGGCTGAGGCCGGCCAGGCGATCGACCACATCATCCAGGTCAAAGAGAAAGAAATCCTCGCGATCTGAGCTTTCTGGCGCTGGAGCCCCCCTCGCTTGACAGGCTAGGGGCACCGTGAAATCGTGCAGGTTGCTCTCAGCGAGGGTCTGGCCCGCATGGCTAATCGATCAACGATTCAGGGAAGTTATCCATGCGTGCAGTAGCCGCTGGCGTCACCGACGTGGGGCTGCAGCGGGACCACAACGAGGATAGCTTTGCCATCCTCGAGGACCACACGCTGTACATCGTTGCCGACGGCATGGGCGGTCACCGAGCCGGTGACGTGGCCAGCAAGCTGGCCACCGAAGCCATCGTCGACTTCTTCCGCGCGACCGCCGCAGAGGATTTCACCTGGCCGTTCCATTTCGACTCCCGCCTCTCCGAGGAGGAGAACCGCCTCCTGACCGGGATCCGCATCGCGAATCGTCAAATTGTGGATCGCAGCGCTCGCTCGCGCGAGTTCCACGGCATGGGCACCACGGTCGTCGGCTGTTTGTTCAGCCCCCGCAAGAAGAAGATGTACATCGGGCACGTCGGCGACAGTCGCGCGTACCGAGTGCGCGGCGGGCAGATCAAACAAATGACCCGCGATCATTCGCTCGTGAATGACTACCTGCTCGCGATGCCGGAGCTCACCGAAGAGCAACGCAGCGAGCTACCGAAGAACGTGATCACGCGCGCGCTCGGCATGCAAGAGCACGTGTCGGTCGATCTGCAAGCCGACGACGCGCAAGTGGGTGACGTTTACTTGCTATGCTCGGACGGTCTCAGCGGCATGATCGAAGACGACGAGATCCTGGCGCTCGTGCAGTCTTCGCCGGAGCTTCCTGACGTTTGCCGCAAGCTCATCGCGCTCGCCAACGAGCACGGTGGTGAAGACAACATTACAGCCGTCGTAGTTCGCATCGACGCCGGTGGGGAAGACTCGGTGAGTCTCTCCGACACGCTACCCACGCCCGGTACGGTCGCGCGCCGCGAGCAACCGTCGATCCCCGACGTCACCGCAGACACGCCGCCCGCTGGCGTCGTCGCGCCGAAGTCCGAGCCGAACAAGAACTGACGAGCGCGTGTGCTTGACGCGCGCTCGAAGCCGCGTCTGCAGCGCACAAAACGAAAACGCGAGCCCCGAAAGGAGCCCGCGTTTCGTCGTTTAGGCCGCGGTCAGCGCCGCGCCTAGCGCACGCTCAAGAGCCGTCGCAATTCTCGAATACGAACGTGCTCGCGCTTGAGCACACGCCGGACGGCGGCTGCGTCAGACTCGGACACGAGAAATTAGCCCAGATGCTGCCGCCCTTGATCTGTTGATTGATCACGCTCACGGTGCACGGCGTGCTGCCACTGGCGAATTGGCCGGCGAGCTGCGTCGTGAAGACTTGCACCGAGACCGTGCCGGTCGTCTTGTCGTCGTTGACGACGCCGTTGCTGAACGTAATGCTTATTAGATCTTTGGCTTCGTCGGCAGACGTTGCTTGGAGCGAGCCCGAGAACGTGAACGGACCCTTGCCGCGCACTGAGCAACTGATCTTCGCACCGCCCTCCCCGTCGACCACGCTTTCACCCGGATCCGTCCCCGAGGGCGCCAGAGCTTTCTTGCGCATCCCAGTGGGGTCAGAAGGATCGTTCACTAGCTTGCCCACCGGATAGACGTTGCCGGGCTCGGGGCAGGTCGACGAAGGCCCACTAATCTCCAGGTTGATCGCTCCCTTGTTAGGCAGCGGAACGGGATCGCTACAGCCGAGTGCGGCCAGTACTGGGACCGCCAGAAACGACCATCGCGAGCAAGCATTCTTCATTCGTGCATTCCTCCTCGGCCATCCTACTCGACTATTGGCGAACAACGCGTTCGAGAACCGTCGCTAGCGAGCGCTTCTGTCTGCTCGGGAAATATCGAGCAAAAACGCCGAGCGGCGCGCTTCGTTGCCAAAGCGCCCGTCTCGAAAATCCGCGGGGTGAGTGACGGGGATCGAACCCGCGACAACCGGAGCCACAATCCAGTGCTCTACCACTGAGCTACACCCACCGTGAATTACGGTGGCCGGAGGCCTTTCGACCACCGACGCAGGCGGTTCTTAGCTCACCTCGGGGGGATTCAGCAACCGCAGGATGCCGAATGATTCCAACTAAATTTTTAACTCAGCTTCCAAAGTTCCGCTGCAGCTGCCGTGGCGGCGTTTAGGTCGCGCTCGTGAGCCTCCCAGAGCCGTGAGGCGGGGATTTCGTGCTGCGGGCCTTCGCCCAGCCCCTCCAGCACGGCGGCCAACGACTCGCCGAGGCCCTGAAGATCGTAGCCGCCCTCGAGCATCAGGCCCACCCCGACTCCCGGCTCGAGAGCGGCGAGCGATCGACGAACCAAGGCCCGGAAGCCGTTGTCGCTCATGGCCATTTGAGCCAGCGGATCCCGAGCATGAGCGTCGAAGCCCGCGCTGAACAGCAGTAGCCCCGGTTGGTAGGCCGCAAGCACCGGCGCGACGATGCGTTCCACGGCGGCGGCGTACACGGCATCGTCGGCACCGGCCGAGAGCGGCACATTGACGGTGTACCCGTGGCCGTCCGCTATGCCTCGTTCGGATGTTGCGCCCGTTCCCGGGTACAACGGAGATTGATGCAGCGACACGTAGAGCACGTTCGGATCGGCGTAGAAGATCTCTTGCGTGCCGTTGCCGTGATGAACATCGAAGTCGACGATTGCGACGCGTTCCACGCCGCGCGCGCGTGCGTGTGCCGCGGCGGCTGCCACGTTATTGAGTAGGCAAAAGCCCATCGCTGTATTGGGGCGCGCGTGGTGTCCTGGAGGGCGCACCAACGCCAAACCGAAATCAGCTCGCCGATCGAGCAGCGCGTCGGTGATCACGAGCGCCGCGCCGGCTCCTGCGCGAGCCGCGTCGACCGATGCCGCGCTATAGAATGTGTCCTCGTCGAGATAGCCGGAGCGGCCGGCCAACTGGTCAAGTTGGTGTAGGTATTGCTGCGCATGAACACGCGACAGCTCGTCGTTCGTCGCTGCGCGGGTGGCGAGATCCACTCGGCGTAGGTCGAGCTCGGCACGCGCGATGGCCGCGCGCGCCGCATGTAGGCGTTCAGGTCTTTCGGGGTGACCGGCGGGAGCGAGGTGCTCGCAAAACAGCGGGTCGTCGACGAGTGCCAGAGTCTTTTGCGTGCGGTTCATGCGGCTCATGAAAGAGTTTGGCCCGAGTGCTGGGCTCGCGGTCCGGACTTCGTGTGTTGTTCCGCGCTTTAGCTCAGCCGAGACTAGTAGTACCGTCGAGCCCAAAGCGCCGCCGGGCGTTTTTTTGTCGGAGCGCGGCCAGACCACGGAATCCGTGTTCGAGCCAAAGGGGCCACAGGATGCGTTGGAAGATCATCATTGTAAACGCCGGTATCGTCATTGTTGTCGGCCTGCTGACGTACGTCTTGCTGGCCACGTCGCTGAAAGACGTGCTGGCCAATCAAGCCGAGCGTAAGCGTGAGGTAGCGCAGGCATTGCGCGCTGCCGATTCACAGCTCGCACTCGACGCGCTGCGCATGGAGCGCTGGTTGGAGAGCAACGCGACCGCACCCTCGGTGCACGCGGTGTTGGCAGGCGGCACCGCCGACGCGCGCAGCGAAGCGGCGACCGCCGAGGCAAATCGGCTCCGTGACGCCGCTGTTAGCGAACCCATGTTCGCCAAGATGGCACCTTCGTTGGTGCTGATCGTCGATGCGCAGGGCGTCGCGGTCGGACGCAATGGCTCGGCGCTGATGCGCGGTGAAAACGTGGCCGCCGCTTACCCGTCTCTGGCGGAGTCGCTGAAGAGCGGGCACACCGCGAGCGCGCTTTGGCTGAACCACAAGCGCCAAGAGCAAATGCTCACGAGCTACGCGCCGCTGCGCGGAGACAACGGCGCAGTGGTCGGCGCGTTAGTGGTCGGTACGCCGCTCAACGACGAACGAATGACTAGAACGAGCGACTTGACCAGCGGTCACACGCTGCTCTTGGAAGCCGTGTCCGACGCCAACGAGATCGTCGCGGACAGCGCCGCGCCGGCAGACGTCGTTACCGCCGCAGGGCAGGCCAACGTGGCGAGCGCTGCTAAGCAGGCGTTGAGCTCGGGCGGCGTCGTGACGGTGGACGCGGTTGGTGCCGGTCAGCTGTTTGGCGCCGTGCCACTCGACGGCTACTCCGGAGAAACGAAGGGCGTCATCATTGCCGCTGTACCCGCGTCGCTGGTCGACAGCTTGGGCGGGCTACTGTGGCCGGTGTTTGCCGTCGCAGGTCTCGGCGTTCTGCTGGTGGTGGTTGGCGGCGTGCTCCTCGGCAACTACATCTCCGGTCCCATCTCGGAGCTCGAGGACGGTTTGCTTGCGATTATCAACGGCAATTCGGAGCTCCGCTTCCAGCTAGAGCACGAAGAGCTCGGCGGTTTGGTCTTCCGGATCAACTCCT
>DATCFJ010000447.1:0-11271 GCA_036509605.1 Polyangiaceae bacterium
CGAGGACGACGAGGACGACGAGGACGACGAGGACGACGACGCGAGCGAGGCTGAGGACAGCGCCGTGAGCACTGACGCCGGTGTCTCCGAGGAAGAGGAAGAGGAAGAGGAAGAAGGCGAAGAAGACGAGAGCGACGACGCCGAGGAGGACGAAACCATCGTCGAGGCCGCCGTCGACTCCGCGTGGGACGCCGACGGCGATTCCGCCCTCGTGACGGTCGAAACCGGCGAAACCATCGAAGCGGCCGGTGACGAAGGCGACGACGATCCGGAAGAGGAAGGCGAGCCGGGAGCGGGTGCCGCCGCTGCAAACCCAGCTGGCGAGGCCGGCGGTGACGAAGCCACGCGTCGTCGTCGTCGTCGCCGTCGCCGTCGCGGCGGGCGTGATGCCGTCGAAGGCGCTGCGCCCGCAGTGGCGGCCGCACCCGCAGCGCCTGTCGCACGTCCGAATGCTCCGGCACCTGCTAGCCGCCTGAACGGCAGCCCGCGGGAGCCTCGCCCGGAGGCCCGCAGCTCGCGCGATCGCAATGAGCGCGGTGGAAAAGACCGCGGCGGCCGTAGTGGTCGCAGCCAAAGCGGGAGCCGCGATCGCAGCAGTCGCAGCGGCGGAACCAGCACTAGCAGCGCCAAGCCCACGAGCCGCGTGTCGCGCTCGGTCCCGATCACCGAGGTCGTCAAAGAAGGCGACGAAGTGATCGTGCAGATCTCGAAAGAGCCGATCGGCACCAAGGGCGCGCGCGTGACGAGCCACGTCTCGCTACCCGGTCGTTACGTCGTGTACCTACCCACGGTCGAGCACGTCGGTGTCTCGAAGCGCATCGGCTCCGCCCGCGAGCGCGCGCGCCTGCGCGACGTTGTCGAGCCGATGAAGCCGCCCACCGGTGGCATCATCGTGCGCACGGTTGCCGAAGGTCTGACCAAGAAGTCGCTCAAGGCCGACATCGGTTACTTGGTGAAGCTGTGGGAGGACGTCTCGAACAAGAAAGAGGGCGCCAAGGCCCCCGCGGTGCTGTGTACCGAGCTAGATCTCGTGCTGAAGACCGCGCGCGATTTGTTCACCGACGACATCGAGAGCATCGTGATCGACGACAAGGAGCAGTACCTGCGCCTGGTCCGCTTCGTCGAGATGTTCATGCCCACGCGGGTGAAGGACATTCAATACTACAGCGGCGACGAGCCGATCTTCGACGCGTACGGTATCGAGGACGAGATCGCACGTGCTCTGAGCCGCAAGGTGCCGCTGCCGAGCGGCGGTTATCTGATCATCGACCAGGCCGAGGCGCTCACGGCGATCGACGTGAACACGGGTCGCTACGTTGGCAAAGGCAGCCGCGATCTCGAGGAAACCGCGTTCAAGACGAACCTCGAAGCGATCGAGGAAATCGCCTACCAGCTGCGCTTCCGCAATATCGGTGGTTTGGTCATCCTCGATTTGATCGACATGGACCTCTCGCACAACCGCGAAAAAGTCTGGCGCTCACTCGAGACGCTCTTAGCCAAAGACAAGGCCAAGACCACGATCAACCGCATCAGCGAGCTCGGCTTGCTCGAGATGACGCGCAAGCGCACGCGCGAGAGCCTGAACCGCACGATGCACGAGATGTGCTTCTACTGCGACGGGACAGGCCAAATTCAATCCCGCACCACCATCGCGTACGAGATTTTGCGCCAGATCCGCCGCGAAAAGTCGACGCTGTCCGGCTACTCGGTACTCGTGAATGCGCATCCTGCGGTCGTCGACCTGATGCAAGGCGAAGAGAAGGCCGCCGTCGTCGAAGCCGAGAAGCGCTACATGCGCCGCATCGAGTTCAACCCGCGCCGCGAGTACCACATCGAGCAATTCGACCTTCAGGGTAAGTAGCCGAGGGGCGAATTCAGTAGTCAGAGGTTCTTTCCAAACGGAGGCCACATGACGAACGCGCGCGAGAACGAGCGAGTCACGATCAATAAGGAATTCGACTCCTTTGCTCAATTCATGGAGGAGTACGTGACGAACATTTCTCGGACGGGCGCGTTCGTCAAAACGAGCACTCCGTTGCCGGTCGGTACCGAGGTCGACCTGCGCTTCACCGTGGTCATGGACGGCATCGAGACCATCGAAGGGGTCGGCGTCGTGGTGCGCGTCGAGACCGACCCGGCCGGCATGGGCGTCGTGTTCAAGGAGCTCAGCGGCTACTCTGCGCAGCTCATCGAAAAGCTTCTGACGGCCAAAAGTGACTGAGCTCGTAGCCGGCGTTTTGGGGTCGGGGCCCCAAAACCGCGGGTGGGGCCCCGCTGGATACGCGCTTCGTGATCCCCGAAGGGGGGCACTCCAGCGGGCGCGGAGCTCCCGAAGACGGAAAAGCTTCTGACCGCGAAGGACGCCTGACTTCGAGCCGCATTTTTGGGCTTGCGGGCGCCCCCTCTCCAGCAGCGCACCCCGGAACAAGCGCGCAGTACCCGCCAAGTGTTGCATGACTTCGGGTTTCGGCTTAAAAGCCGCTCCCCCATGTACATCCCGACCAAAACCCCCCGTAAGCTCGACCGCAAGCGCTCGAAGCGCCTCCGCTCCAAGACCGCCGCCAAGAACCGCGGTCGTCGCGAGCAGCTGAAGAAGTGATCGCGGCGCGGGAGCCTGCTCCCGCGCTGACAGCTCGCGCTCTTCTACAGCTCGTCTTCGGTCGAAGACGAGTTGCCGACACCGATCACGCGTGACGCAGTGTCGTAGTTGAAACCTGCGCGAGCCATGGCCATCAGATCCTTGCGACGGGACGCCTCGCGAGCCTCCGGTTTTCTGTGCGGGCCCAAGCGGCGGCGCCGGGCGAACGCCTGAGCTGCGTCGAGCTCGGTCTGCGCGGACTCGTTACGAGGCATGAGCTCCGCCACTGTCTCCGAGGAGATGCCGCGCGCGCGCAGCTTCTGTTCGATCATGCGCCGCGACGTGCCGCTGTCGCGTTGCCGCTCCGCGAAGTTTTTGGCAAAGCGCTGATCGTTGATCAGGCCGGACTCTTGATAGCGCTCCAAGATCTGGTCGATGATCGCTGGAGCTGCAGCGGCCGCTTCGACGCCCGCGCGCGCGGCCTTGGCTACCCGTTCCGTGAGCACTTTCTTCAGCCGCGCGACGGAGCAATCGAAGCGTTCCAAGTAGCGGAGCGCCGCGCCCTCCAGCCCAATTCGTGTCACGTTGGGCGGCCGCTTGGGCTTGGCCTTGTCTTCGGCTGAGCGGGGCTTCCGCATAGCGCTGCCGAACGCAGTTCGCATGGCGCTCGGGCGGGGGCGGACTCAGCCGCCGCGCTTGAGCTCGTTCAAGACCAGCTTGCTCACGGCCTTGAGCGTGTCGAACACGCCCACGCCGCTGCGCGCATTGGCCTCGAAATCCGGCACGTTCATCGGATTGATCAGCGGACGCAGCTCCTCCACGGAAACCGCGTTCGGCAGATCACGCTTGTTGTACTGAATCACGTACGGGATCTTCTCGAGCGAATAGCCCTGCTCGGCCAAGTTGGTGCGCAGATTCTCAACGCTCTCTTCGTTGGCTTCTAGGCGCTCCATTTGCGAGTCGGCCACGAAGATCACGCCGTCTACCCCCTTCAGGATGAGCTTGCGGCTGGCGTCGTAGAACACTTGCCCCGGCACCGTGTACAGGTGGAAGCGAGTCTTGAAGCCGCGAATCTCACCGAGCGACAGCGGCAAGAAGTCGAAAAACAAGGTGCGCTCGGTCTCCGTCGCGAGGCTGATCATCTTGCCTTTCGCGTCCGGGTTCGTGCGCTCGTAGATGTACTGCAGATTCGTCGTTTTCCCGCACAACCCAGGTCCGTAGTAGACGATCTTGCAGTTGATCTCCCGAGCCATGTAATTGATGAAACTCATCGCCCGGCGCCTCAGTCGTTGAAAAGGTTGTCGATGTCCTCGTCGGTGATTTCGGCAAACGGCGAGTCGCTACCCGGCTCGGAGACCTTGCTCAGCAGGGCGTCGAAGATACGGCCTAGCTCGTCGCTGGCCTTGCGGACGCGCAACCGAACCAAACCCAGGCTCGACTTCGAGTCGAAAATCACCACCAGAATCACGCGGTTGCCAACCAACTGGATGTGGATGTTGGCCTTTTCACCCTCGTGGAATTGGGTTGCGAACTCGTTTTCGCGTAGCAGCTTGGCGATGCCGCCAGTCGCCGCAATGTTGCCGGCAGTGAGCGACGCGAGCGACGTGGTGTCGATGTTGTCGACCTCGCCACTCGCTGCGATGAGCTGACCGTTCTTGTCGACGATGAAGACGACTTTGGCGTTCGCTTCCCGAACCAAACGGTCCACGACCGTCTGGATCTGGTTGAACTCCTCCTCGTACATCACCATCTGGGGATTGACCATCGCGAGCCTCCGCCAGCCGTCCGAAAATGTATCGGCGACTAGCTCTCCATGTCACAAATCGGGCGAGAAAGCTGAGCCATCAGTTCTATATGACCGCCCCCGGGCCAGCAAGCCCTCGTTCTAAGAGCGCTCAGGAGCAGCCGCGGGACAGGCCGGCCGGCGGCAGTGCGCGAGCAAAAAAGTGAACGGGCGGGCCCTGAGTGATCTCTAATTTCGGGCCCAACCCGATGGCCAAGCGCTAAAGCTAAGCCGTGGAAAACAGGCCGGCCAAAAGCTCGACTTCGCCTACAGTCGCAACCTTCGCGTTTCTTGCCGCTTTCGCATGCTCCGCGGCTGCGCTCGGCGTAACCGTACTCGCGCACGCTGGCCAAACCCCGTTTCACCGGGATCTCCGCGAGCTCAGCAAAGACCTCGACCTTGCGCGAGGTCCGGAAGTGTATGCAACGCTGCGCAGAATCTGGGGCACGTGGGACCGCGCCGACCCCAGCCACGTCGAAGAAGCGCTGCGGGCCGCCGCGCACGATGCACACTTGGGCGCGCCGGCGCGCGCCTACGCGAGCACTCTTTCGGCGCTCGGCCGTGCGCGCCGCGGCGACCTGAAGGCGGCACGCGACGGCATTCGCGCGCTCGGTTACGTCGACCAATGGTTGGTCGTCGGCCCGTTCGACAACGAAGGTAAAGCGGGGCTGGACACCGCGAGCGGCCCGGAGCCCGAGCTGCTGCAGGCGATCGTCCCGGGCAAGGCCTATACCGGCAAGGAGCGGCCGGTGCGCTATCGGGCTGTTCCCGCGGTATTTCCTTACGGCTTCCTCGACGCGGGCTCCCTCGTGAGACCGGAGGCCAAGGTCTGCGTGTTCGCAACCACGTTCGTTAGCGCACCGCAAGCCAAGCGCAAGCTGAGCGTCTGGGTGGGTGCTGGCGGTGCGTTCAAGTTGTTTTGGAACGGCGATCTGGTGCTGCAGGACAGCGCGTATCGCGGGCACGACTACGACCGCTCGGCGACTGAAGTAGAGCTCGAGCCGGGACCCAACGAGCTAACAATCAAGTTGTGCGGCGAGGATCAATCGCCGGTTGGCTCGGTACGCGTCGCCGCCCCCGACGGCTCGCCCGACGCCACGCTAAGTTTTTCCAACGATCTGCTGCAGAGTCAGGCGTTCGCCAAAGCCTTCGCCAAGAAGAAACCAAGCGAAAAGCTGCTCGCGCAATCGGGGCCACAAGGCCCGATTCAACTCTTTCAGCACCTGACCGCGGGTAAGCAGCCGAAGCCAGCAGCGCTTGAAGCGTACGCGCGCTACCTGGCCGAAACCGGCGGCGACGACCCCGCTCGTCACGAAGCGCGCGACTTCGCCAAGCAAGCTGCAGACGGCGAGCCAACCGTGCGCCGGTTATTGCTCGCCGGTCGTCTGGCGGAGGATCGCAATCAAACGGGGGAGTGGATCAAGAAAGCCGAAGCGCTGGCCGCACACGACTCGCGGCCGAATCGCGAGGTATTGCTGGCACGCGCGCTCGATCGCCGGACCAGCCCGAATTGGCGTGACGCGTTTCCGTATTTCGACAAGGTGCTGGCCATCGATCCGGACGACTCGCTCGCGATTCGCGGTCGCGTCGAGCTCTATAATCTTGCTGGTTTGCCGCGTACCGCGCTGGGGACGCTCGAGGGCGCCATCGCGCGGAACCCGAGCTCCGTGAACCTGCTCAACATGTACGCATCACAGCTGCGCATGTTGGGGCGCACCACCGACGCCGCCGAGGTCGAGAGCCGCTATGCCGCGCTGCGCTTTGACGATGCCGGGTTCATGGGTTCAATGATCGAGCTGGCCGTGGCGCGTCGGGATCGCTTCGCCGCCGAACGCTGGGTCGATCGCTTGCTCGAGACACATCCGGACGGCCTATGGGCCCTGGCGTTGGCCGCGCGCACCTATCGCTCGCTCGGTCAACCCGCTCGCTCGCTCGCTGCCTACCGGCGCGCGCTATTGCTCGCACCCGAAGATGCCGCGACGTTGCGCGCGCTGGCAGATCTACAAGGAGATCTCGGACACAAGGAAGAGCAGCTCGCGCTGCTTCGCGAAATCTTGCGCATCCGTCCACAAGACAAAGACGTGCGCGAGTACGTCGAGCATCTGGAGCCCCAAAAGCCGCGCGCGGACGAGGCGTACGCCTGGGAGTCGCCCAAGTTCTTGAAGCTGCGCCACGCGCCAGCGAACGGCCAAAACCGCCGCGTGTTGCGCGACCTCACCGTGTCCACCGTGTTCGAGAACGGGCTTTCGAGCCAGTATCGGCAGATCGTATTTCAACCGCTGACGGACGCGGCCGCGGCAGCCGCGCGTCAGTACGCGTTCGGTTACGAGGCGGACAGCCAAGCGGTGCAATTGCGCGGCGCGCGCGTGTACCGCGGCGACGGTCGCGTGGACGAAGCCATCGAATCCGGCGAAGGCCCTGCCGACGATCCGTCGATTGCGACGTACACTTCCGCGCGCACGTTCTACGTCCAATTCCCGCGCCTCGAGCCGGGTGACGTCGTAGAGCTGCGCTACCGCGTCGACGATGTGACTCCGAAGAACGATTTTGGCAATTACTTCGGAGAAGTCACGTACCTGCAGGGCACAGACCCGGTGCAAAACGCCGAATACGTGCTGATTACCCCGAAAACTCGCACGTTTTACATCGACGCGAACGTGCCGCAGTTGGTTCAGACTAGCGAGGTGGTCGGCAACCAAAAGCTGTACCACTTCTTCGCCGCGCAAGTCGCGGCCGTTGCACCGGAGCCGGCCATGCCGCCGCTCCCGGAAGTGATGAGCTTCGTTCACGTCTCGACGTACAAGAACTGGAAGGACCTCGGTCGTTGGTATTGGGGCCTAGTCAAAGACCAGTTCGACTTGGACGACGAAACTCGGAAGCTTGCCAAGGACATCACCAAGGGCAAGACGACTGACGTCGACAAAGTCAAAGCGGTCTACGAGTGGGTCACCAAGAACACGCGCTACGTCGCGCTCGAGTTCGGCATCTACGGCTACAAGCCGCGGCGCTGCGTCCAAACCGTGACCCGCGGCTGGGGCGACTGCAAAGACAAGGCGACGGTCATCACGACGCTACTCAATGAGCTCGGCATCCCGACGACCATGGTCGTGCTGCGCACGCAAATGAAGGGAGATTTCCGGTCCAGCGTGGCCAGCTTCGCGCCCTTCGATCACGCCATTGCCTACGTACCGTCGATGAACCTGTACCTGGACGGCACTGCCGAGCTCACGGGTATCAACGAGCTACCGCGGATGGATATCGGAGCTTTAGGCCTGCACGTGAACCAGGGCGACGCCGAGCTCGAGCATGTGCCCAACGCGGCGCCGGAGAAGAACTTCGTGCGGCGCGAGGTCAAGGCGCAACTGGCCAAGAGTGGCGACGCGAAGCTCGAGTTCGAGTACTCGACGGGCGGCTACAACGCTCCCGAATGGCGCAGCCAATACCAGAGCGAGGCCACACGTGACGAACGCATCAACAATGACCTAGGCCGCGAATTTCCGGGCTTCGAAATCGCGCCCGGCGGACAAGGCATTCAGACCAGCGATCTAACCAAGGTCGAAGAGCCCGTGCACATCAAAGTCCGCGGATCCGCGCCTTCTTTCGCGCGCCACGAGGGCAGCCAATTGAGCATGGCGGTGACCGATTCGTTCCGCCTGACGCCAAACTACGCTTCGCTCTCACAGCGCCACCACGACGTCCGCCTGCTCGCGTTCTCCACACTCGAAGATCTGTACACGGTGAAGCTGCCTCCCGGCTCGAAGGTGATCTCGGCGCCGAGCAACGCCACGAAGGACGGCCAATTCGGCTCATACGCGGTTAGCGTGCAGACCGATCATGATCAGGTGACGGTTTCGAGCCGCATCTTGATCAAGGTCGACCACGTGACCCCCAAAGACTATCCGGCCTGGAAGAGCTTCTGCGAGGAAGCCGACCGCGCCCTCAGCCCGCGATTGGTGATCGAGTAATGCGTCCGTTTTCTTACGCCGCCGCTTGGGTGCTCAGCTTCGCCCTGTTCAGCGGTTGCGCCGCGCACTCACAATCGACCAAGACAGACAGCGTCGAATCCTACCGAAAGTCTGGCGAAGCCAGCGCGGACTCCGCATATGTCGCGCGCTGGCTTCTGGCGGAGCTGATCGCCCCGGGTGGCAGCGCCGACCGCGCCAGCCGTGCCAAGAGCCGGCTCGAGCGCCTCGGCGCGAAGGACATGGTCGGGCATTTCGCGCTCGGGCTCGAGGCGTCGAGCCATGGCCAGCTCAGCGCGGTGTCCGAGCACTTTTTGCAAGCGCTCAAGCTGGCGCGCGAATCGGATGACGTGCGCGCGCCCTTCGTGGCCTGGTACGCGGCGCACCAAGCGGTCGCCTTTCGGCACAACGCCAAGGACCTGTGGCAACACTGGAAGCCGTTCGTCGAGAGCACGCTGAAGGATCCGAAGAACATCGGTTGGCGCGCGCGCGAAGAGCTGGTCGACTGGTGGCGCGTCGAGGCCTACCAAGAAGCGCAAAAGGGCTTCGACGACTCCGCCGCTGATCTGCACGGCTGCGCCAAGAAAATACGCGTCGCCGGCCCTTTTGGACGCAACGTGGCGAGCGACTCATTGCGTTCCTTTCCCGCTGAGTTGCCGGGGCCTTGGCCCCGCCGCTGGGATCCGGACCCGATGGTCGGAGAATCGCCGCGCATCCTCGCTTCCAAGCGCACTGGCTGCGGCTTCAGCATCGACGAGCCCGTCGGCCCGGGCGTTTACTACGCCGAGGCGTATCTGGATTTGCCTGACGAGCAGGAGGTGTTGATCGCGCCCCTGAACACCTTCGCGATTTGGGTCGACGATCACCTCGTGCAGCGGAAAAATCCGCGCGTGTGGGGCGCATGGGCGCAGCTCGGCGTGCGTGTGCGGCTGGTGAAAGGTCGGCACCGGATCTTGCTGCAAGTCGGCGAACCGCAAGTCGCGGTGCGCTTCCTGCATCCCGATGGCCGCCCACTGGGCGTTGCCACCTCGGATGATCCGACGAGCCCCTACTCGCTCGTTCTGCCGCAAGTTCAGGGCAACGCCAACGTCTTCGATCCCTGGCTGAAGCACGGCACGCTCATCGATCCGGGCGACGATCTGCTGCGGTTTGCCGGCGCTTTTCTGGCCAATCTAGAGGGCCAGACCGACGTTGCCTCGGTGCTGCTCGAGCCACTGCTCAAGGATCCAACACGCGCCACCGGCATCGTGCTGGACGCCGCCGCTAGCTTCAGCGCCGGCGATCCAATCTTCGCCCAAAGCCAACGTCGTGATTTAGCGCGGGAGCTGCGCGAGCAAGCGCTCAAGAAGGACTCGCGGCTGTGGAGCTCGCAGCTCGCGCTGGCGCTTTGGGAGGCCGAAAAGAGCGGCATGACCGAGGGCGTACGCCGCGTCGCGACACTGGTCGACTCGTTCCCCGAGGTGCCCGACATGCTCACCGCGCAAGCTGGCATGTTCAACGATCTCGGCTGGACGTCGGAGAACGCCAGCACTGTGCGCGAGCTGGCCAAGCGCTTCCCGGACGATCCGGAAGCGCTCACCGCTGCCGTCACGGCGTTCGACGGAATTGGCGACACAAAAACCGCGGATTCTCTGGTCGAACGGGTCAAGAAGCTCGACCCGGATAGCGAGATCGTCCTCGGCCGCGCGCTCGCCGAACAGGATTATCCGACGGCACTCGCCGAGCTGAAGCGCATCGGCGCGCGACGCCCCGAGCGCAAGGACATCACCGAGCGCATCTACGACGTCATGGTGCGCGCCGGCAACGAGAAGGAGAGCTGGAATAAGCTCGAAGCCGCGATCAAGCAAGAACCCCGCAACGAACGCGCGCGCGTTGACCTGGCCGACGCCCACTACGCGAGCGGCTCGCATGACGCATTGGTCAAGGCGCTAGTCGACGCCGTGCAGAACGGCGCACCCACCGCGATGCTCGAACAAGCACTCGATCTCGTCGAGGGGCTCAGCGAGCTGGAACCGTATCGCCTCAAGACGCAGCCTTTGATCGACGAATACGAGAAGTCCGGGACGGTGCTGCCTGGCACCGCCGCGCGCGTGCTCGACTACGCGGCGTTCTGGGTTCACGCCGACGGCTCGAGTCGCATGCTCGAGCACGAGCTGATCAAAGTTCAAAGCGCCGAGGCCATCACCAGCATGGCCGAGCAACAGCTCCAGGGCGGCCTCATCCTGCACCTGCGCGTGATCAAGAAGGACGGGCAGATCCTCGAACCGGAGTTGGTCGAGGGCAAGCAGACCGTCACCATGCCGCACCTCGAGGTCGGGGATTACATCGAGACCGAGCGCATCGAGAGCAATCCGGGGGATGGTCAGCGGGGCCTCAGGTACTCCGGGCCGCGCTGGTTCTTCCGGGAGGAAAATATCGCCTACGCGCGCAGCGAGCTGGTCGTGATTTCGCCCAAGACCAAGCCGCTCCTGATCGAGACGCGAAATGACGTTCCGCAGCCGGAAGTGACTGAAAACGGGCCGCTCGTGGTGCGCCGTTGGCGCGTGAATAACAGCCCCGCGGCGCCGGTCGAGCCGTTCGGCGCGCCGGTCACCGAGTTCCTGCCCAGCGTGCAGCTGGGCTGGGGCGTGAGCTTGAATGACAGCCTGCGCTCGATGAGCGACGCGGTAGCAGATCTGACGCCAGTCGATCCGCGCATTGTGCGCATCGCGCAGCACATCGTCCTTGGCGTGCCCGCGGCGGCTCGCACCGAGCGGGCGAAGCGCCTCTATCGCTGGATCGTCGCCAACGTCCAAGAGGGCGACGAGAGCGACGGACGTCGCGTCGTGCTCGGCAAGAACGGCAATCAGTGGCGCGGTTACATCGCGCTGTGCCGCGCGCTGAACATCACCATCAACTACGCGGTCGCGCAGAATCGCCTGAGTTTGCCGCCGAATGGCCCGTTTTCA
>DATCFJ010000448.1:0-3325 GCA_036509605.1 Polyangiaceae bacterium
CGATGGCTTGGCGCAAACCGCCGATTTCATCAACGAGTTTGCGCTCGAGCGCTTGTTCGCCGGTCCATACCCGACCTTGACCGACCGCGTCCACGTCGGCCTTGCTCAGCTTGCGACCGCTCGCCACACGCGTCAGGAACACGTCGTAGAATTGCGCGACCTTGTGCTCGAGCTCAGTGCGCTCTTCAGGCGAGAACGGGCGGAAGATCGACTCAGCGTCCGCGCGCGGTGCGGTCTTGTACACTTCGACGCTGACGCCGATCTTGCGCATCAGCTCGGCGACGTCCGCCTTGCCATAGAAGATACCAATGCTGCCGGTGATGCTGAGCGGGTTGGCGAACACGTGCGTGCCGGGCGCCGAGATGTAGTAGCCGCCGCTGGCCGCAGCGGTGCCCATGCTCACGATCACCGGTTTGACGGCTGCGGTGAGCTGCACTTCGCGGTAGATCACGTCAGCGGCCATGGCCGAGCCGCCGCCGGTTTCCACGCGCAGCACGACCGCCCCAATCTTGGAATTTTCTCGGGCTTTCTTCAGGCTTTCGGCGATCGTGTACGAGCCGACGAGCTTCGTGCCCAAGAGCGGGATGGTCTGACTGCGACCGTCGACCATATCGCCGTCGACGTACACGATGGCGATACCGGGGTTGTCGCCGAAATAGTCGGGCGTGCGCGGCGCGCGGTGGTCGTCGACCAAGTGCACCGGATAGCCAACGAGCTTGCTGGTCTCGTCCTCTAACTGGTCGTCGAATGCGAAGCCGTCGACTAAGCCAGCGAACTTGGCTTCCGATGCCACGAACGGGCCGCGTGCAATGCGCGCGCGCAAGTCGGTGGCGTCGATATGGCGGCCCGTCGCGACACCGATCGTGAAGTTTCGTTCGATCTGCTGCAACAAGTCGATCTTGTCGGCGCGCGATACGTCGGTCGAGCCGTCGCGCATGAATTGCTCGGGCGCGCTCTTGTGCGCGCCGATGCGCACGAAATCCGCGCGGATACCAAGCTTTTCGAGCAACCCGCCGAAGTACATGTAGCGTGATTTGAGACCCGCAAAGCGAATGCCGCCGGCTGGATTCAGCAAGATGCGATCCGCCGCCGAGCACAGGTACAGAGAAGAGCCGTCGGCGTCTTCCAGGTGGCACATCACGCGTTTCCCGGCTTGGCGCAGGTGAAACAGCGCGTCGCGCAGCTCTTGCACGTGGGCCATCGAGTCGGCCGGAGCGCTGCGTAGCTCGAGCACGACGGCAGAGACGGTGGGCTCGCTGTCGGCTATCTGCCACAGCTTGCGCAGCAGGGCGGTGTGGCCGCGCGTGTTCGGCGTGTCTTCGATGCGCAGACGTAGCGCGTAGGCTGGCGCTTCGGCGGCTGCGCTGTCGCGGAAACCGCGCGCCGCAATCTCGACGCCCAGGTTGTCCTGTGCGCGGCCCTTGGCGTCCGCGCCCAGGGCGTCACCGAACAGCGAGCCCGCTGCGACTTCAGCGGAGCCAGACGAGCCGTTGAAGTTGAACGCGAACGAGGCTGAAGCGAGCCATTTCTTCTTCTCGCCCGCCTCGTCACCTGGATCGGAATACGCAAAGTCGCCGCGCAAGCGGCCGAGCTCGGGCACATCCACGCCGAGCGTGGCGCGCGGCACCCAGTAGCCGCTGTTGTGGTTCACGTACTGGCTCTCGAGCCCGACTTCGATCGCGCGGCTGCGTGCCGGGCGAATCGCTACGGCGAAGTTGTACGAACGATCGACGAACCCGCCACGATCGGTAGTCGGTCCGTTCAGATTCTGTCCGACCACGGCAAAGCCGAAGTAGTCACTGGGACGAGAGGTAAAGCCGAGCGACCAAGATGCCAGATCGTGCGCAGCGGCCTGATTCGAATACGAGCGCTGCAGCGAGAAACCAACGCCGAACGCTGGCGAGGGCTTGACAGCCAGACCCCAGGTTAGCCACTCGTAGCGCGCGCTGTCATTTCCGAAGACCCGATTCGAGAAGGCCTGCGGTGGCGAGACGACGTCGAGGCGCAGCCCCGTCGATATCGAGAGGAACGGGATCGGAAAGGCCAGCGCAAAGGCGTGACCCTGGTAGCTGGCGTCCGCTGCCTCGTTCAAGAACATGCCTGTCCAGCGGAACTCCTCGCGTGGCAGGAACGCGAGGTTCGCCGGGTTCACGACCAGCGCAGTGGAGTCGTCGTCACTGACGGCGCTACGCCCCAGAGCCGGCAGGCGCGTCGGCTGATCGCTCGGGAACTGCGCGCCCGCGCGGCCAGTTGCCAGCAAGCCGGCGGCCAGGAGCACAGTCGAAAGCGCACCGCGGCGATTCATTGATCTCACGCTACGATTCCTCGGGCCCGTGCCACGGCCAGGATTTCCGGGACCCGTGCGGCCAGCTCGTCGTTGTCTTTTACGGGCAAAAATCGGGAGGCGGCGCCGTTTCGCGGCATGTGCAGGTACGCCGTGGGTAAGTAGCTCGTGACTTCGTTGACCAGGCGCTCGAACTGAACGACTGGCTGATCGTCGACCTTCTTGTGGACGGTGAAGTAGGTCCACTTCATGTCCAGGTCGAGCAGGGCCTGTGCGTCGAAGTAGAAGACGTTGGTCGCGAACACGCGCACGGTGGATGGGTCGAAGCTCGGCGGAATGCGAAACTCCTCCAAGACGCACAGCCTGCCGTCGACGTACACGGGGATGCCGCCGCGGTCGGTGGGCAGCTTGTCGACGACCTCGGCGGTGACCGATTTTCCGTGGGCTAGGTGGAAGCCGATCGCAACCGGGTCGAGCGTGCCGCCCATGTTGTCGATGTTGCACATCATGATCACTTTGCCGCCGCGCTTCACGAACGCGTCGAGGAGCCCGCTCTCGCGCAAAGCGTCCGGCAGATCACCGTGCCCGGGCGCATGTTCGCTTGGGTGCCCCTTTTTGTCGAAGAAAACGTCGCCCGCAGGGGTCACGCGCAATGACAAGTGCTGAGTGAAGGTAGCCACCGCCTGTCCATCCAGGTCGTCGCCCAGCGCTTCCCGGATGCCGGTGTCGGTCGAGTGGCTGGTCATCAACCAAAACGGCGGTGCCGTGCCGTAGCGACGCTCTAAGGCGCGCATCTCGGCGCGCCTGAGGTCCAAGAAGCTCTTGCCCGGGATGGCGTCCACTAGCGCCTTGATCACGCCGCCCATGCGCGTCGCCATGCCGCCGGCCAGGACCAGCAGCGCCACTTGGCCTGCGCGCAGCGCGTTCTCGCCCAACGCGCGAAGCCGCTCCCATTCCGCGCTGCCTGGCGTGGGTAGCTGCGCCAGATCCTCACTGTGCGGCGCGCTGATCTCACCCTTAACGAAATTTTCCTGGGCGCTT
>DATCFJ010000449.1:0-2024 GCA_036509605.1 Polyangiaceae bacterium
ATCCGAGAACCCAAATTAAGAGTAACGCAAACGCCTCATGCCGGCAAAAGCTGCGTGAGAGTGGCGCGCGCGGCCGGCAAACCGGAGGCCCGGTGCGCGCTCCCATACACCGAGAAACACGGCCGGGGCAGCGGCAGAACATCGAGAAAATTGGCGCGCCGCGAGATTGTTCAACACCTCGTGCGGCAAGCTCGAAACCGGCGGCTCGGCGAGCACGCCGCCCTCGCTGGACGAGTTCCCGGGTGTCACGCCGGTCTCCTTCTACTTCGGCGGCGTCGAGGGCAGCGGTTGGGTGACCTGGGTGGGCAGCATCGAGTACGTCGACGGTAAGCCGTACCTCTCCGCTCTGAAGCAATTTCACTGGGAGATCTAAACACTGCGCGCCAACGGCGGTATCGTCGGAAAGACCGCGCGCCGGTAGTTTCGACGGCGCGGAGCGTTTACCGTAGCGCCGAAAGCGATGCCTCCCCGAGTCGACATACGAGCGTTGCTGCTCATCGCCCTCGATGAAAGGCCTCCGCCCGGTTTGCCCGATCGGGCGGTGCGGACCTTGCGCGTCCTTGTTTTGTCGGGCCCGGACGCCGGCCGCACCCTGGAAACCGAGGCAGAAGTGTTGACCGTGGGCAGCGCGCCGGGCAACGCGCTGTGCCTCACCGACGACGCGGTATCGCGCTTCATCGCGGTCGTCGTACTTCGCATCCCGGCGTTGCGCGAGCGCGCGGCGGACATTCCCCCTGCTAGCGGCACATTTCTTGCGCGAGTGCGGGCACGACGGAGCGCCCGAAAGCGTGCTCCCCGAGCCCGTGATGCAACAGCTGCAGGCAGATCGCTGGCCCGGAAATGTTCGAGAGCTGCGCAATTGGGTCGAGGCAACAGTGGCCATGGGCGAGCGTCCTCCGTTATCAACGCATGAACCGGCCGGCGCCATCAGCGACGCACAAGACCGCGAAGTGTACGGGCTGTCGTACAAAGACGCGCGGCGCAGCGTGCTCGAAGCCTTCGAGCTTCGTTACGTGACTCGCTTGCTCGCTGCCGCAGGCGGCAACGTCGCCGCCGCCGCGCGCCAGGCGCAAATGGACCGCACGTATCTGATTAAGCTCGTCCAACGCCACGGCTTGCGGACCCGCTAATCAGGCCCTTGCCCCGGGTCCGGTGTTGTCGTCTGTAGGCGACAATTGCTGTCCGGAAGCCACAGTTAGACAACGTTTTCCGGGTCGGATATGGCGTTTTTTGCGCTAACTTTGTGAGGGGCTCGGGGTGATCGTCAGTGGTCCGCTCCTTGCTGTAGGTGCCAGCGAGGCTTCGCACTACAAAGGGCCCGTGGGCGGCCTGCCCGCGCACCAAAGCGAAACCAGGAGAAAAATATCCGATGCGACCGACACACATTGCTTCCCCTTCGCGCTTTCGACGCACGCTCGCAGCCTGCGTTCTCGGCGGCATGCTAGCGCTGCCGAAGCTAGCGGCTGCCCAAGCGCCCCCGGGCGTAATGAAACAAGAGGCCGCCACTTCCGGCAAAGCCGACGTGGCAAGCGAAGGCTTTGCCACCGCCGTCGACGACAAGAAGAAGGACGACGCGACCGAAGCCAAGATCCAAGCCGGCGCGTTGGGCTCGTCCGGTAACTCGCGCTCGCTCGCACTAACCTCGATGGGCACCGTGCGTGCTCGGCGCGGCGCGAACGAGCTCAGCGCCGCGGCAGCAGCAAACTACGGCCGCTCCGCAGCGACGCCCGACGCGCCAACGCAAACTACGATGGAGAACTACCAAGGCAAGCTGCGTTACGACCGCTTCGTCTCGGATCGGCTGGCAGCATTCGTGTCGCTCTCCGGGCGGCGAGATCGCTTTCAGGGCTTGGATTTGCGGCTAAATATGGATCCTGGCCTGGCTTACTACTTCGTTCAAGATCCGAAACACCAGCTCTGGGGTGAAGCGGGTTACGATTTACAGTTCGACATTCGCAAAAATTCCGCCATCCAAGCGGCGATCGACAACGGTCAATATTTGGAAAAGACCGACGTGCGCCACA
>DATCFJ010000450.1:0-3290 GCA_036509605.1 Polyangiaceae bacterium
CCGCCTCCGCCGCCACATCACCCCTTTACCCCTGCACCCCTTCACGCCCGCACCCCTGCGGGTGTCTCGAAGCGAGTCGGGTGTCTCGAAGCGTCAGTCTTCTGACGACGCCAAGCGCTGCTCGATGGCTTCCAGGTGCGCGTTCACCTGCGGATCGCGTTGACGAAGTGCCTCGACGCGACGCACCGCGCTCATCACGGTCGTGTGATCGCGGTTACCGAAAGCGCGGCCGAGCTCGGGGAAGCTGCACTTGAGGCGTTGGCGGCACAGGTACATCGCGACCTGCCGGGCGAAGGCGACGCTCTTGTGGCGATCCTTGCTGAGCAGGTCGGAGTTCGAGAGCCGGAAATGCCCGCACACCGCGCGCTGGATGTCCTCGACGCTCATCAGCTCCGGGCGCCGCGGGGACACCATCGCGAGCTCGCCGAGCGTGAACTCCTCGTCGATCAGGCGACCGGTAAGAGAGGACTTCGCGGCCAGGCGAATCAGCGCGCCTTCGAGCTCGCGCACGTTGCTCTGCACGCTTTGTGCGAGCATCACGGCCACTTCGTCGGATAGCTCGATGCCCTCGAGCTCGGCCTTTTTACGCACGATGGCGACCCGCGTCTCGAGCTGCGGCGTCTGGATATCGGCAACCAAGCCTGAGGTGAAACGCGACACCAGGCGCTCTGGCATGCGCTGCAACTGCTGCGGGTACTTGTCGCTGGTGACGATAATCGGACGGTCAGCATCGTGCAGCGCGTTGAACGTATGGAAGAATTCCTCCTGCGTTTGCTCGCGCCCGGCCAAGAACTGAATGTCGTCCACCAAGAGCAAGTCGCAGTCCGTGCGGTAGCGCGACCGGAACTCGTCCATCTTGTGGTGCTGCAGCGCTTCGATGAACTCGTTCGTGAAATGCTCGGCGGAGACGTACACGATGCGCGAGTCGGGTCGCTCATCGAGCACCTTGTGCGCGATGGCGTGCATCAAGTGAGTCTTGCCGAGGCCGGTGCCGCCCGCGATGAACAGTGGGTTGTAACGAGGGCCGCCACCGCCAGCGGAGGCGAACGCCGCTGCGTGTGCCAGCTCGTTGGACGGACCGACGACGAAGTTCGGAAAGGTGTGCTTCGGGTTCAGCGCGGCCGTCAGCTGGGCGCGTGAGTAACGAGACGGACGTTCGGAGCGCATGCGCCCCGAAGTGGTGCCCGAGCTCGGCGCAACCGACGGCGGTGGCTCAGACGAGCGCCGGCGCGGTTGGCAGACCGGACGATCGAGCCGGTTGGAGATGTTCCACTTTACGCGCAGGCTGGCCGGGTTGGTCTCGCCGGCAAGGCGTGCCAGGTGACCGAGCAAGTCCGGCAGGAAATGCGCCTTCACCCAATCACGCACGAACTCGTCGCGGGCTGTTAGGGCGAGCTGGCCGGTCTCGAAGCCGTCGTACTGGACGCTAGAGAACCACTGTTCGAACGACGCAGGCGACCGGCCGCGGGTCTGCTCTAAGGCAGCTGTCCACAGGCGCTCCCCAGGGAGTGTAGGGCTATTGGCTTGCAAGGTCTGAATATGAGGGGTTTCGATCGTCACGAGATAAAATTCCCCAACTTATCCACAGATCTGTGGATAGGGAGAGCCCTGGAGCCGCCACCTTGGCTTTTCCGAAAACCGTCTTCGCCCCAACCAAATTTTAACGCGTTCGAGAGAGCGGCGGCGCAACGTTCGAGATTCTCCATCGCACAACGAACCGCTCTCAAATCGGAGCGCGAGTGCTCCGAGCGACAACGGGGAGGCAGCTAGCACCGACCTCATTGAAAGTTCAATCCCAAGATTTTCAAAACACGAAAGGACGCCAAAAGATGCTGAATCGTAACACAGCCGCGGAGGCCCTTACCCTATTTGCGGAAGCGATCATTTTGGCGAGATCAGTAACCTCGCAGACAGAGAAGAGAATCTCGTAACGCGCGCGCGCCGTCGCACTTCGAGCACCCAAACTTTCGGTGTTTGAGGCGTCAAGAGGCAACGGCAGAAAACTTGTCCTTCTTCGTCGCTGGCCGAACGGCCGCTCCCGGATCCGCCAATGTGACACGGAGAAGTTGCCCGCGTTCTCCTAAGAAGAGTAAGCCCGCTCGAATACGAACGAGATGCGGAGCGTTTGCTTGAAGCACGTGCGAAATGATCGTCATCGATCCGAGTCGCGAGACCGAGCGCGATTCGCGCTCGCGGTGCTCGTGTGTGCGGCAGCCACGTCACTCGAGCGTAGCGCGCACGCAGACAAGAGCACCGTCCCTCCTGAGGTGGGTTACAACTATCAGGAGATCGAGACGCCGCGCATCACGGCCACGAACGGCGCAACGCGCGCGCTCAGCAGCTCGACCGAAGCGCTGTTCGACAACCCCGCGAACATGTCAGCGGCGCGCGTCTATCACCTGGCAGCTTTGGCGCAGATTTGGCCTGAATCGCGGCGCCAGAGCTACGGCGCTGCGGCGGTGGATTCAGTCGGCTCGAGCGCTCGCGTAGCAGGTGGCATCGGTGCCACGTACAACACGCAAGACAGCGACGGCATCGATCGCAAATGGACGGACGTACGCTTCGCGCTGTCTTACCCGTTCTCCGATCAGTTCTACATGGGCGTTGGTGGTCGCTACCTGACGCTGAGTCAGAATGGTTCGGGCCCGCTCGGCCCGAGCGCTGCTTCGGGTGGCCTATCCAACAAGCACATCGTGAGCGGGTTCGCCTTCGATGCGGGCGCGACATTCAAGCCCACGGATGGCCTGAGCTTGTCTATCGTGGGGACCAACCTCAACAACCCTGGCAGCGGTTTTCAGCCCATGGGCCTTGGTGGTGGTATTGGCTTCGGGAAAGATCTGTTCAGCCTCGAAGCGGACATCGCGGCGGACTTCACGACCTGGGATCACACGACGACCCGCGCGATGGCAGGCGGGGAGCTCTTGCTCGGCGATCACTTTCCATTGCGCGCCGGCTATCGTTACGACGACGGGGCGAAGAGCCACTCGGTGAGCGGCGGCTTGGGCTACATCGACACGACGTTCGGCGCAGAGCTGGCGATCAGGCGAGTAGTGAGCGGAGATCCAGTGACAGCGATCGTCTTCGGCTTCAGCTACCACCTGGACTCGGGTGGCCTGTCACAAGGCGAAACAGACTCGTTCTGAGCGGTTAAACGCGCTGATTCTGAGCGCGCCTGAAAATCAGAGCAGCGCCTGCAAGCGTGCCACCAGAGCGCGTGAGCCGGCCGCTAGCTCGTCTGCGGTCGGGAGGTTGGCCGCCGGCTCATTGAGCTCGGCCCGCAGCTCGGCGAT
>DATCFJ010000451.1:0-4692 GCA_036509605.1 Polyangiaceae bacterium
CTCGCGGCTTCGATCCCGATGCCGAGCTTTCGCAGACTGGCTAGGGCCCGCCCGAGAGGACGACATACAGAATCGGCACCGCGGCACCGAGCGCAGCGATGAGCGCACCGCGACCGACTAGGCCTTTGCGCCCCGGGATCATGAACAGCCCGGAAAAGGCCAAAAACAGCAGGAATGCGGCGTAAAAATCGGCGACATACGTCCACGCCCTCTTGCCGCGGTTCAGGTGCAGCCAGTTGGCCGCGCGCAAGAGCGGACGCGCCGATTGCCCTTCTTCGTGGACCACGCCGGTTGTGGTGTCGATGTGAAACGTACGCTTGTCGAAGACTACGTCGAGCTGGGTGGCGCTGGCGCGGTAAACCTCCCGCGGCTCTTCGTGCACGTGGAGTGACGCGAGCGCGCTCTTTGCCGCCGCGCCGTCGTCGACTGGCAGGGGTAGCGCGAGCTGGTGAGTGAGGTTCACTTGCTTGAAGTTGGGGTCCCAATCCTTGAGATGATTGACCGCAATCCCGCTCGTCGCATAAACGACCGTGAGCCCAACCGCGAAGTAGCCGATGTCCCTATGAAACGCGCGCAGCCAGGGACGCAAGCTCAGCTTCCGACGACGCCTAGCAGACGCGCCCGTCGCAACGGCACCATCAGGCATAACGCTCTTCTCTCCATGGATCGGCGTGGTTGTTGTAGCCTCGCGTCTCCCAATACCCCGGCTCGTCGTGCTCTGAAAAGCGAATCCCGGTGAGCCATTTGGCGCTCTTCCAAAAATAAAAGTCGGGGGCTATCGCGCGCACCGGCGCGCCATGCGAACGGGGCAGGGGCGCGCCATTGAGCTGATGGGCGACCATCACCGTGGGCTTCAGCGCGTCGTGCAAGGCGATGTTCGAGGTGTAACCGTGGGCAGCCTCGAAGATCACGTAGCGGGCCGACTGCTTCAGCCTGGCGCGCGCAGCCAAGTCCGACACACGCACGCCTTTGAATTTGGCGCCCAGCACCGACCAGGTCGTCACGCAGTGCACGTCGAGCGCGAGCTCCGTTTGCGGCAGGCTGAGCAGCTCCGCCAAGCTGAGCTCGAAGGGCGCTTCGACCTCGCCGTGAACGTGCAAGCGGTACGCGCTTGGGCTTGGGTCGCCGGGTTCGCCGCCCATCGGACGCAGCGCCTCGATCACGCGCTGTCCCGGTGGCAGCCGAGGGCGTCCGTCGGGCCTCGTCTGCGCTCGAGCTTCGCGGGTGAGCGCGTCCGACAAGACGTACACGCCGCCGAGGGCGAGGATCACCGTGCCGGCTCCCGCGCCTTGGATGAAGCGCCGGCGGGCAAGAGTCTTTTCAAGCTCGGGGTAGGAATGGGTCAATGCTTGGCTCCTGTGAAAAGTACGCTCGTTTGCCGCCAAGGGTTACGAGATCAGTCGCGGAACGCCCGCGGGCTGGCCAAGCACCGTTCGGGTTGGCGGAGTCGCTCGGTCGATCTTCCAAGCTGGCGCGAATGCAGTTCTTCTGGCTGAAGCATGCTGGACCCCAAGAGGCGACAGAAATGCTACTAATTAAAGGTCGATGTGCCGCCTCTTTGGCTTTCGCAGCGTGATCCCGAGCCAAGTGCATCGCTCGCTGCTTGCTGCCGAAAATGCGCTCGGGGTGCAGAGTAACGAGCACCCGGACGGCTGGGGTGTCGCGTTTTACGTCGACGGCGCGCCGCACGTGACACGCAGCCCGACCACCGCGCTGGGTGACGCTTTGTTCCACCGCCTGAGCGGCGTCGTCTCGTCGGAGACAGTGCTTGCGCATGTGCGCAAGGCCACCCAAGGTCAGCGCACCATCTTCAACTGCCACCCGTTCCAGTTCGGGCGCTGGGTGTTCGCGCACAACGGGGACATTCCAAATTTCGAGGCCAAGCGCGAGAGCTTGCTCAGCCAGGTGTCCCCGCGCTTCCGGCGCTACATCCTGGGCGAGACCGACAGCGAGGTGCTGTTTTTCGTGTTCCTGAGCGCGCTTGAGGCGTACGGCCCGCTCGCTGGTGAGCACGATCTCGAGTCGATCAACTGCGCGTTGAGAGAAGCCGTGAATCGTGCCCGAGCGCTGTGCGACACGGACGGCACTCGCGCTTTGCTGACCGTCGTGGCGACAAACGGTGACTGCTTGGTTGCCGCGCAGGGGGGCAAAGAGCTCTATTTCTCGACCCACAAGACGCGCTGCTCGGATCGCGGCACTTGTTCGAGCCTGTCGGCAGCCTGCGAGGCTCCGACCGTGACCGGGCGTGTGAATCATTTCATCGTTTCGAGCGAACCGCTACAGGGCGAGAACGTCTGGCTGCCTCTCGCGGCCGGCGACGTGATCGGCGTCGACGCGCGCATGCATGTGCACCGCTCGCGGCTGGATCACGTCGCGCTGCCCGTCGTTGCTTGATCGACCGGTTCAGCCGCCGTCGAAGATCAGCGTGTAGCCGAAGCCGTCACTGTCCGCTGTAGCTTTGGTGCTGAGACGAACGCTGGTCACGCGTAACGACTCGCGTCGCTCGATGCGCGCCGGGATTGCCTCTTGCTGGCAGTGCGCGCTGCCGGCCAACACGACGAGCTGACGGCTTGGCGCGCGTTCGGCGACCCAACGTGCTGCATTCTCCGCCATGGTCTCGTCCCAAACCACTTGCGCGGCGTAGAAGTTATCGAGATCCATGCCCTCGCCGCGCGGGTGTTCGGTCATCAAACGATCGAACGCCGCGCGGTGTGCGGCGTCGTCCAGATCTAAGTCGGGCAGCTGGCGGCGCTCTCTTTTGGACAAGCCTGCCAGCCCTTTTTCGGCCACTGCGTGAGTCAGCTCGCGGCGCGCGTTAAGCGCCTTGAGCGGCAAGCCGCGCGCACGCCCGAACGCCAAGATGGGCTGATAATATGCGTAGGCAAAGCCCCAGCGCTCGTCGTAGTGAGTGCGCTTGCGCAGCCCAGCGTCGTCGAGGTGCCCGACGCCATAGGCGTGCAAGGCAGGTCCGTCGGGCACTTGAAACATCTCGAAGCCGACTCCCAACGCTCGGCCCGAAAATTGCGCGCGCTGTGCCACGGCTTTGGTGATCGCTAGCTCGGCGAAATGATCTCGAGCTGCGTCGTGGGCTTCACCCAGACACACCACGTCGAACTGGGATAGCTCGTCGAACAGCTCGGTCTGATTGAGCTCCTGTCCGTCTGCGTTGCGCTGCGCATGGAAGGACTGCGCAGCGCGGGCCACTACGTCATCGGGGACGACGCGCTTCGCAGCGACGCGTGGTGGAGCGGTATCCAACGGCGGATCCATGCTGGCGCCGATCGGGGCGCGCGGTGCGCCCAAGCCGCAGCCCGAAATAGTGCAGAAGATTAGTGAAACCCACAGGGCGCGCATGGTGTTGCTCAGTACGCGCGGTCGCGCAAATCTGCCGGAATTAGCGGGCTGGGTCGCGAGGTGGTGAGGATCCACAGTTGGTGAGCCGCGCGCGTGGCAGCGATGTGCAGCAGGTGTCGCGCTTCGTCTTCGGGCGGGTACGCCGCGTCCGACACTTCGACGGCGATCACATAGTCGAACTCGAGGCCCTTCACTTGGCGCACGTCAGTGACGTCGATGCCCGGCTTGAATGGAAAGTCTTGCTCGGCAATCCGCCGCAGGTACGGAACCTCGCCGCGCTTCAGTCCCTCGTAATAGACGTCCGCTTGCTCCGGGTAGCGAGTGACGACAGCCACCGACGCCGATGGCTCGGTTTGGATCAGCTCGCGCAGGGATTCGGCCAAAAAGGCGAGCGCGTCACCGGTGTGCCCGAAGGTGAAGAGCTCGACTGGCGCGCCATTGCGCACGGCCACGGGCTCGTCCTTACTGGCCAGCGGCCCGAGCACGCCTCGAGAAAATTCGATGATTTCAGAGGTCGAGCGGTAGCTGAGCTTGAGTGGCTCGATCTCGACGTGGCTGAGGCCGAGCTCGCCGAGCACGGTCTTCCAGTCGGTGAACCCGTTGTCCATCAGCAGCCGTTGCTGGACGTCACCGGACAGGGTGATGCTGCGCGCCTTGCTGGAAGTGTCGAGCACGACGGCCAGCTCGACGGGGCTCAGGTCTTGCGCCTCGTCGACCAAGATATGCTCGTACACGAGGGCGTCCTTGCTGGTCGCGCCGCGCGTCAGGGGCCCGCGCAGACGCTGGCTCAGCCGCAAGATCAGCGTGTCGTCCTCTGGGTCGAGCTTCGCGCCTTCGTTGAGCTCGGCGCCGTCCACGCCGCGACGGCGATTCTCGCGTTCGTCGTCTTCGGCTTCGGGGTCCCGCTCGACGTCGTCGTATAGGTTCTTGGGCGGGGTGGCTTCTCCGCCTTCTTTGCGTGCTTCGCGGCGCTGAGCGCGCTCTTCGTTGCGGTTCTCGATGTCCAGGATTGCTTCCGCGGTGCGCGCCGCGCACCAGGCGTGCACGCGGTCCAGCTCGCCCTCGCTAAACGCACCAGGTGCAAAGCTCGCGAAATAGCCACCCAACTGTTGGCGGTCCGAGAGCAGCTCGGCCCAGTTCGCGGTCACGTCGCGCGCGTCACGCAGCGCCGCTCGCGCCACGCGCTCGAGGCCCACGCGCGCGTCTCGACCGAGCTTGAGCTTGGATTCGGATTCCGTCAGCGTGATCAGCGCGTGTAGGCGATGGCTGAGCGGACGCTCCGCGCTCGCCCTCCAAGCTGAGAGCACGGCCGCGGCTTCCGGATCGGCGATCACCGCG
>DATCFJ010000452.1:0-2220 GCA_036509605.1 Polyangiaceae bacterium
CGTTGCCAGGTGCCCGCCACCGAGCCTGGGTAACCCGCACACACCACCGCGTCCAGATCGCCGATGTCGATGCCCAGCTCGAGCGCGTTGGTCGCCACGACGCACAACACCTCACCGTTGCGCAGCCCGGCCTCGATTGCCCGCCTTCGCTCCGGCAAATAACCCCCGCGATAGGCCATGATCGCTTCGCTGCCCGCCACGTCCCCGACGCGCGCGCGCAGGTACTTGAGCATGATCTCGACCGAGTTTCGCGAAGGTCCGAAGACGATCGTCGGCACTTTGGCGCGCACCAGGTCGGCGGCTAAGTTCACGCTCTGCTTCAGCGTACTGGCGCGCACGCCCAGCTCTTCGTTTACGACCGGAGGGTTGTAGATGTACACCTCGCGCGTCGAGCGTGGCGCGCCCGATTGGTCGACCAGCACGACGTCGTCGGGCACGGCGCCGATTAGTCGCGCCGCGTGCTCGCGCGGATTGCCGATCGTGGCGGTGGCCGAGATGAACACCGGATTCGAACCATGAAAGCGTGCCACCCGGCGCAGGCGCGCCATGACGTGCGCCATGTGCGAGCCGAACACGCCGCGGTAAGTGTGCAGCTCGTCCAACACAACGTAGCGAAGGCCTTGAAAAAGGCTGGCCCAGCGCGCGTGGTTCGGCAAGATCCCAGCGTGCAGCATGTCCGGATTGCTGAGCACGACGCGACAGCGCTCGCGCGCAGCGCGCCTTGCGTCAGCCGGGGTGTCGCCGTCGTAGACCATGGCGCCGGCGCGTAGCTCCGCGTCGCTCATCAGCTCGCGCAGGTTGTGCTCTTGATCGCGCGACAGCGCTTTCGTCGGATAGATGAAGAGCGCGGTGGCCTCCGCATCTTCGACCAAGGCGTTTAGCACCGGCAAATGGAAACACAGGCTCTTGCCGCTGGCGGTGGGCGTCGCGACCACCACATGCTGACCGTTCAGCGCGGCGTTGACCGCTTCGACTTGGTGCGTGTAGAGCTGAGCGATGCCGCGCTTGTTCAGCGCGCGGTGCAGCGACTCGTGCAGCGCCGGAGGGATGTCCGCATAAGACGCCGAGGCTGGGGGCAGGGCGCGCTCCGCGGTAAAGCAACGCCGAACGCTCCCGGACGCGTGCCAGCCGTCGACGACGCTGCGCACTCCGGTCGGCTGGTTCCAGGGCGGCTCGGGCACACGAAAACACTAAACGGATGTGCGGTGCCTGTAAACACCTCTCGGGAATGGCCGGGATGCCCCGTTCGTTCGAGCAGCTACACTGGGGGGATTCGCCAAACCCCAAACCGTCGGGCCCATGCACACTGAACAAGGTTGGCCCTGGGCTCCAGCTATCGTAGGAACGCGACCCCGATATGAGCGACCCGACTGAGCCAGCCCCCGCGACCGAAGGCCTGCTAGAGCCCGTGCAGATTCCGGAGACCACGCTCCCCGAGCCTTCTCCGCGGCCGCCGTTCTCACAGCAGCCGAGCGCGCGCCCGAGCTACCTGTTCTTCGGTGTCGTGGCGGCGATCTCGCTGGTCCTCGACGTGAGTAGCAAGGCCTGGGCGGAAACGGTGCTGTCCAAACGCACCATGCTCGATCCGGCCATCGTGTTGATCCCCGAGCACCTGAGCCTCACGCTCGCTTACAACCGCGGCGGCGCTTGGGGCTTGCTCCAAAACGCCAGCGAGATGATTCGGCGTCCGTTCTTCCTCCTCGTGAGCGGTCTGGCGATCGCGTTCATCGTCTCGCTCTACGGTCGACTCTTGACTGGACAACGCGCCTTGAAGTGGGGGCTCCCGCTCGTGCTCGGCGGCGCGCTCGGCAATCTCTCCGATCGCATCATCCGCAGCAGCGTGATCGATTTCATCGATTTTCGGGCCAATTGGATTGAAACGATGAACCAGGGCATCGCTAAGGCAGCCCACGGTTGGGGCATCACCGATCACTGGCCTACGTTCAACGTGGCAGACGTTTCGATCTGCGTGGGCGTCGGGCTCATGGCGCTGGACATGTTCGTTTCAAAGCGCGGCTCGCGCCCCGTGACTGCACCGGCGGCGTAGCGTTTCTATGCAAGGTCGGCTGTTCACCATCGACTTGTCGTTCTTGGGCGGCAACTATGTGATTCCGGCGCCCAGCTACTTCGTGCTCTTGCTGACGGGCTTCTTGTTCGCGACGCTCATGGGCGCGATCTGGGCCAAGCGCATCGGGCAGGATCCGGACGTGGTCGTCGACC
>DATCFJ010000453.1:0-8482 GCA_036509605.1 Polyangiaceae bacterium
AGGCGGCGCACGTTGATCACGAGCTCACGCCGTTCGCGAGCGCGATGCACAGCGAGGAGCAAACGATCGCGATCGAGCGGCTTCGTAATGTAGTCGTAGGCGCCAGCACGCATCGCGGAGACGGCAGTCTCGATTTCGCGCTGAGCGGTAACGACGATGATCGGCAGCTCGGCATCACGAGCGCGCAGGTGCTGAATGACCTTGATGCCCGTCACTTCGCCGAGCCCGAGGTCGACGCACGCCACCGTCGGCAGCTCGCCGTCTGCTTCGAGGACGCTGCGCGCGGAGTCGTGCTCGGCCACGCGGTATCCGGTGCGCTCGAGCCAGAAGCGCATTAGACGGCGCGCGGTGGGATCGTCGTCGACGACGGCCACTAGGTCCGAAGTCCCCTGAACAGACACTGCGCCGGATTCCTCTTCGATCATCGTTCGCTAATTGAAACGCACGATTTGGTCCCACCTTTAGACGCAGCGGTCTCACGAGATCAGATTGAGACGGAGAAACGTCAATTTCGGCGCGCCTATCTCACATGTAGTCTCGCCATAAGTCGCGGTTGTTACTGCGTAAAAGCGTACGTTGCAAAGCTGCAATGCGCGAAATCTACGCTGGCGCGGCGCTCGCAAGAGCCCTCCGCACAGTGGCAGCAGCACATAAAAATCCGACCCTTCGCAGCTTTCCCCTCCTTCACGGCATGCTTCGCGCGAGCGGAGAGACCATCGAGGGACCGCGGCCCTGCGATTCGTTCGATGTCTTCGTCGACGAAGTCGGCGATCTGGTCGTGCTGCTGATGGACGTCTACGCCAGCGCCGAGCCGGCTGACTCTTTCGCCGCGTCTTTGATGCGCGAGACCAGGAGCGCCCTGAACACGCACCAGCCGCTGCACGCCGTGGTCAACGCGCTCGAGATGCAACTCGCTGCACGGCCTGGCGTGGAAGCGGGCCTGATAATCCTGCGCCTCTCACAGCGCGACGCGAAGGTCGAGGTGCTCAACGCCGGCATGCCTGCTCTAGCAAACGCCGGACCAGGAGAGCACGTCACCCTACATGCGGCCCTATCGGGCCCGGTTGGCAGGCGTGTCGGCGACGTTCACCCCTACGAGCTGCTGCCCCTAGCCTGGGGCGGCACTTGGCTAGCGGTCTCCGACGGCATGGTGAACGGTTCTCTCGACCCCGAAAATGTCAGAGCGGTGTGCGCCAAGCTCGCGCTGTGCGAAAGCGGCTTGTCGTTGACCACCGCCAGCGCGGACGAGCAGTACGACGCCTTTCAAGGCCTGCTCACCACAGCGCGCTTTCTGCGCGACGACGCGACCTTCGTGTTGGTCTCGGCCGATCCCGGCACGCGCTTTCGGTCGGGAATTGAACCGACGACCAGCGGCTAGATCCCGGCGCGTGGACGGTGTAGTTTTCGCGATCAATGAAGATCCAGACCGTCACCATCGCGCGCCTCCGAGATGCGTTACTCCAGAGCGGGAGACGCCCGAGCATGGTGGCATCCTCGGCTTACGAAACGCTGACGCGTGAGGGTTTGCTGACACCCGAAGAGGCTGGATCAATCAACCGCGTCGGGCCGTTGGCAGAGACCATGTTCCTGATGATGGCGGCCGATGGCACTATCGCCGAGGCAGAGCGCGACGCAGTGCGCGGCGCGATCCGCGGCTTGACCGACAATCTGCTGCGCACTGGCACGATCAACGTGATGCTAGAAACCTACGAGAAGCGTCTAGCAGAGAGCGGCCGTGACGCGCGCCTGCACGAGATTGCCGAAGAAATCGCGGAAGATCCGAATGAGGCAGAGGGTGCGTTCGCGCTAGCGGCGGCAGTCGCGCTGGCCGACGACGAAGTGACCGAGGAAGAGAACGCTTTCATCAACCAACTCGCCGAGTGGTTCGGGATTAGCGGCGAGCGAGCGGCACAGATTCTCGATCAACTCGAGGACGATCGCGAAGCGGAGTGACCGCACTCGGGCTCGGCGGAGAAAGCTCGTAGCAACCTTGCGCGTCGGGCTCGCCGAAGCTCGTGCCGCCGACGCTCTCGGAGACCCCGCGCAAGTGACGCTCGAAAGCGCGACGGGACGCACTGTCGCTGGCCGTCAGTGCCCGCGGCTCGAAGCCGTCGATCAGCACCGGGCAAGCCGCTACCGATAGCGCTTGCCCGCGCTGAAAGCGCAATTTGGCGATGAACGAGGTACGAGTCCAAGGCAAGGTCGGCCGTCCGTCGAACACGAAATTGCCGAGGCTGTAGAAGACTGGACGCCCGCCGTACCAACCCACGCCCTGCGGAACGTGCGGGTGATGACCGATCACGACGTCTACGCCGAGACTCATTACGTCCGAAATGAAGGCGCGCGTCTTCGGTAAGGGAATGTCGGTGTATTCCTCGCCGCCATGATAGCTCACGATCACGAAGTCCGACTCGGCGCGAGCCTTCACCAGTGCCACGCGCAGACGCGAAAAATCCGCCCACGCCACGTGGTGTCGCGCCTCCTCCTCGCGGAACACTCCCAAGTTCCAAATCTGTGTGACGGCGAAGAACGCCACACTGAGTCCGTTGACATGCACGATCGCGGGACGATACGCGTCGGCTTCGTCGGCGCCCGTTCCCGCGTGCGCAACGCCGGCGCGGTCGAGGTTTTGCAGCGTCTCCAGCAGACCGCGGCTCGCATAATCCCAAGCATGATTGTTCGCCGTGGAGACGATCCCGATGCCAGCGCGCGCCAGCGCATCGGCGCCAACCGGCGGCCCTGTGAACACCAAGCCGTGATGCGGTGATTGCGTCTCGCCGTGCTGCTCGCTGAGCGCTGATTCGAGATTCACGAAACGCAAATCTGCGTTCGCCCAGATCGGAGCCACGCCGCGCAGCGGGTCGTAGCTGGAGTCAGCAAGTAGGCGCTGGCCACAAACTCTGCCCAAATTCACGTCACCCGCAGCGGCCAAGACCAACGACTGAGCAATCGCGCTCGCGGCCGCAGTCTCTGCCGAGACCTGCGGCAACTCTCGGCGGACGGGCCCGGAAGGCCGTGTCGCTGGCGAACGCGCCTGTTCGTGCGCGCCCGGGCTAGAGCAAGCCACGCAGAGCAAGAGCAGCGGCCACAGTGCCGACATAATCCCATGATCTTGTCAGAGCGGCGGCGGCGGCGAAAGCGCGCGCTTCGAGCAGCCTTCCGCCACTGGCCACCCAATCAGCCTCCGGTACGTGCGGCTGACCACGAATTTGCCGAGGAAATTCGACAAAGTGTTCGACAAAGACCGGGAGTCTGGGTACGAGCGGTCGAGTGAAGATCGCAGTCGTTGGTTCCGGATACGTAGGGTTGGTGGCGGGCGCCTGCTTCGCTGATTCAGGCACCAACGTCATGTGCATCGACGTGGACGAGGCCAAGCTCGCCAAGTTGCGCGCTGGCGAAGTGCCCTTCTTCGAGCCGCGCCTGGCCGACCTATTGAAGCGCAATTGGCCGCACCGCCTCGACTTCACCTCGAGCCTGGCAGACGGCATCCGCGGGCGAGAGGTCGTGTTCGTGGCCGTCGGTACGCCGCCTCAAGAGGATGGCTCGGCCGACCTCACGTACGTGCTCACGGTCGCCGAGCAGGTGGCGCGCGCCGCCGAGCACGACATCGCGCTCGTGCTGAAGAGCACCGTTCCGGTCGGCACCAACGAGAAGGTGCGCGCGGTCGTCGAGCGCCACGCCAAGCACAAGATCAGCGTCGTCAGCAATCCGGAGTTCTTGAAAGAGGGCGACGCGGTCAACGACTTCTTCAAGCCGGACCGAATCGTGATCGGCACGGACGACGACCGCGCGTTCGAGCTCTTGGAGCGGCTTTACTCGCCGTACAATCGTCAGCGCAGCCGCATTCAGCGCATGAGCCCGAAGAGCGCCGAGATCGTCAAGTACGCCTCGAACGCAATGCTCGCGACCAAGATCAGCTTCATGAACGAGATCGCGGCGCTGTGTGACGTGGCCGGCGGAGACGTCGAGCACGTGCGGCTCGCGGTCGGCTCCGACGAGCGCATCGGCATGCAATTCCTGTATCCGGGCCTCGGCTTCGGCGGCAGTTGCTTCCCTAAGGATCTGCGCGCGCTGGTGCATACCGGCGAAACCCAAGGTCTAAAAATGGAGGTCGCGAGCGCAGCGGTGCGCGCCAACGAGCTACCCGTGAGCATGATGCTCGCGCACATGGAGAAGGACCTCGGTGGGCTGGGGGACAAAACCATTGCTGTCTGGGGATTGGCATTCAAACCCAAGACCGACGACGTGCGAGAAGCGCCCGGCATCAAGATGATCGCTGAGCTCATCGCCCGCGGCGCGCGCATCCGCGCCACCGATCCGCAAGCGCGCGAGACGGCTCGTGACAGCATGACGCGTATGGGCTTGATGGATCGCGTCGAGATCTTCGACAGCGAGTACGACACCTGCCGCGGCGCAGACGCCCTGCTCTTGGCCACCGAGTGGAATGAGTATCGAAACCCGGAGTTCCCGCGCGTGCGCGAGCTGCTGCGCGGTCGGCACGTGTTCGACGGACGCAACATGGTCACGCCCGCCGCAGTCGCCGCAGCGGGGCTCGCGTATCGCGGCATGGGTCGCCCCACGCTCGGCTACTAGCCGCGTGCGTTGGGGCTCCACTCCGCGCACTCGACGCGCGGCACTCACCGCTTCAAGTCTTGGGCTCAGCTCGGAGGCGGTTTTGTCCCTATTTAGCGAAAACTCGGGACATCGGGCGCGCACAGTTCGGAGCTAGGCTGAGGCATGTTGAAGCTCTCCGCGGGGCCTGCCCACCGCGAGCTCTGTAGCGCGTTCCCCAGGCTGTTTAGTCTGACGCGCGGCGTGCCGGTCAAGGCACGCGCTCGGCGCAAGCCGGGCTTCGCCATCGTGCAGGGCGCGCGCGGGCTCGTCGTCCTACACCAGGCGGCGTCCGAATGGTTCCGCGCGCTCGGCGAGCTGGCGCGTAACGCAACGCTAACCACGTTGGAGGTCGTCCCTAGACCATCAGCCTGATGCAACGCTCGTGGCGCGCCCATCGCAAAGTCTGGCTCGAAGAAAACAAGCCGTTCGGCTTGGAGACGCTGGACCTGCGCTACGGCGGCCAGCTGTCGCGCTTGCACGTCTTCCGCGACAAGTTGCGCGATCACTTGGCCGGTCGCGCCGAGCGAATTGAGGAATTCGACGCAAAGCCCGAAAATTTCCTGGGGAATTACCCGTTCCACGGTCGAAAGTACCGCGGCACTGCCAGCCCCGTCTTCAGCATCTGGGTCTAGCGCCAGAAACCCAAGGCTCAGCCGCTCAGCTTGCCGACCCGCGTCAGCACTTCCTCCTCGAAGCGCTTCATGAACGCGGTGACGTGCGCGGCTGGGTCGCCGCCGTGCATCAGCGGCGAGAGATCCATGCCCCAGATCAGCGCTGTGTGCTGATCGGTGCCGTGGCTCTCGAAGTAGGTCGCGTGCGCCTTCCGGCGTCCCGCGGTGGCGAGGTCGTAGCGCTTGCCGCCGGCAATTTGAGAATCGAACACGCCCAGCAGTGCGTTCTGCAGGTTCTCGTGGCGATCGACGGGCATCTGCAGCTTGTCAGAATCACACAGCCAATCCAGATCGCGCCAGACTTCGCAGCCGATCAGCTGCTTTGGGCGCAACGCGGGCTCGAGCGCGCGACAAGCCGCGATCACGCGCAGCGCGACGCCCACGTGCGTGTCGTGCTTGTCGGCCAAGTTGTGGGTATAAACGACCTCGGGGCGCGTGGCGCGCAGCACCTCCGTGAGATCCGCGATTACATCCTTGTGTGCGGCGTCTTTGACGGCGGAGCTTGGATGATCGAGCAAGAATTGCGCGCTGTATTCGCCGATATAGGCAGCCTTTTTCTGTTCCGCGCGGCGCACTGTCTTCATCTGGGCGTCACTGAACGCTTTGTACTCGAAATCTCGCGCACTGCCGGCGCCGTCACTGACGATGACGCCCGTGAACCAGCGATCCTCACGCGCAAAGCACTCCAAGATGCCGTGCGCAGCCATGAACTCCAAGTCGTCATGGTGCGCGCCGATGCCGAGGTGCGTCGTGCGCGGCAGGGCGAGCGCGAGCGCGAGTTGATCAGGAACGAAGATTTCCGCACTGGGTTGACTCAACTTCATGACGAACTCAGTGCTTTCAAACGCGGCAGGCTTGCGGCGGCGATCGATTGGCCTACGCGACGCGTGACTTCATCGGGCAAATGGATGGACAGCTCTTTTGCTACCTGTGGCGACTCGAGCGCGAGCACCTCGCGCGCCTTGTTGAGCAAGATGCTGCCGCCCTCGCCGGAAGTCACTCGCCCGAGCAGCAGCACGTGCTTTACGGCGTAAAAATCGGCGTAGTGCAGCAAGCCATAGCCTAGGTAAACACCGAGCGTTTCGAAGACTTGCCGGGCGCGAGCGTCGCCGCCGAGCAAGAGCTCCTGCACGTGCTTGAGCTTGGAACCCGGCGAACCCGCAGGCAGCTCGAGCCCCGCACGCGCGGCCAAGCGAATCACGGCGTCCTGTGAGAAGTAGCCGACGCCAGTGCCGGAATCACCCGACCACTCGCTGTCGACAGCGGCGTCAGCGCCATAATCGACGGGCGCGAAGGCGAGCTCGTTGAGCCAACCGGTCACGAGCCCGTGCGCGTTCACGTAGCCTGCAGCTTCGCTCGTGCCCATAGCGATGCCGAGCACCGAGTGATCCTTGAGCTCGAGCGCACCAGCGAGCGCGGTGACGTCACCGTCGTTGGCGACCTCGAGCGGGACGTTGCCCCACTTCTTGGCGATGTCTTGGTAGATGCTCTTGATGCGCGCTTCGAACGCCGCCTCCGGAACCTTGCGAAACAGCGACGCAACCATGGTGCGATTGTTCACGTAGATACCGGCAGAGCTGACACCAATCGCGTCGATCCGCGGTAAATGCGCGGCCGCGCGGCGAATCGAGTCGTCGATGCCGTCGAAGTGATACTGCGGATCGCTGTGCAGCTTGGGCTCCCACACGACCTCGCACGAAAACACCTCTTTACCGTCGATCACGGCTGCGACTTTGCGATCGCTGCCGCCTGCGTCGAAGCCAATTCGGCAGCCCTCGAGGTGCCCGCCCACCGCCGAGCCTTGCTCTCTCTCCTTGGGCAGATCCGCGAATGCGACCTCTTCAACGATGAAGCGGGGCCGCTCGTAGATCTTGGCGAAGAAGTCGGCATCGAACGCGCGCGCGCCACCGGCTTTGTACTCACGCTTCAGGTGTTCTGCGACCTCGGGCGAGCCCGCGACGCTCACGCGGAAGCCGCCCTTCTGCCAGAGCAAGAACTTGAGCACGCGCTCCGCGTAGCGCAGGTTGCTGGCGACCTCCGCGTGCCCCGCGGGCAGCACCAGCGTGTCGAAGATGGAAACGTTCCCCGCGTCGCGTTCGAGCGCCATCACCAAGCGCACGCCGCCCGCTCGGACAGCTTCGGCCAGAAACGCCCGATTACCCAGCCAGGCCGGACGAAACTCCGGGTGCAGCGGCGGGAGCACGTGGGGGGGTTGAGAAAGCAGGCTCTCGGCCATGCGCGGAGTGGAGCCTACGCCGCTCGAATGGGCAGCGGAAGGGGCGCGGGAAGACACAGAAACCATAGGCCAGTCTGGCCCGAAGCGCTCCGAGTGCGGGGTCCGAATCGAATCGGAAAAGTGGCGCGATTATTCGTGACTCAGCGCTTCTGCCCGAGCTTGTTCAGCTCGTCTGCCAGCTCGTCGCCCGTCTGTAGCGTACGCAAGTTGGCGATGAATGCGTATTTGGCGATGCGCGTGTCGACGATCGCGCCTTCGAGATCGCCGTGGGTCTCGCTGTCCTGCGAGGACGCGGCGCCGCGCGCTTCAGCCGAAATGCTCACTGTCGCAGCGCTCTCGGCGGCAGAGAAAGCGCCAGCCAAGCGCGTCACCTGCGCCGCGGAGCGGTCGAGTTGACTCGATGCATCAGCGATCCCCGCCTCGGCGGATTGAAGGAGCGGCCTTAGCAGCACTGACGTTGTGAACGGTGCGCCTGGGCAACCCTTGAGCAAAGTGTCAAAAAATTGGCGCGTCTGCGGCTAACGCGATGGACTTGCTACGGTTTAATCAGCCCGCCAGCCAATCAAACCCGGTCAGCGTGCAGGCGTGAGGATTAGCGCGCCCAGAGGCGGAATGCGCAGCCGGATCGAGTACGGGCGGCCGTGCAGCGGCAGCGGATCCGCTTCCACGACCGAGGAGGTCTGGAACTCACTGCCACCGAAACGGAGATCGTCACTCGACAGGCGCTCGATGTAGCGACCCGCGTTCGGCACACCGATGCGATATTCGTCGCGCGGCACAGGTGTAAAGTTCAGCACGATAATCACGTGATCCGCGCCGTCTCGGCGCAGGTAACTGAGGATCGTGTTGTCCTTGTCGTTGCAGTCGATCCACTCGAAGCTCTCGGGGCCCGGGTCGCCGCGCCACAGCGGAGACGCGTCGCGGTACAACTTGCCGAGATCGGCGATGTACTCCTGCAATG
>DATCFJ010000454.1:0-7717 GCA_036509605.1 Polyangiaceae bacterium
GTGCCGGTGGCGCGAGTGGCAGCGCCGGTGCGGCGAGCACGGCCGGCGCTGGCGGCGCGGCTACGGCGGGTGCTGGCGGCGCTGCCGCAGGCACCGGCGGCATGGGCGGCTGATACCGCCCCGATAGCAGGCAGGCTTCGGTCCACGAGGGCCGAAGCCGCCACTCGAAACCACCGGAGCATTCGTGGCTCGCGGTGGTTTCGGCCTTTTGTGGCGCTAACCAGCCACCCGCGCGGCGTCACATGAACGGCGCTTAGAAAGCGCTTGGTTTGAGCCGCGACCTCGGGCAGGATTTTTCCCGTATGGCCAAACGCCCGCACGTGCTCGGAGTGGTTCTCGCTGGTGGTGAAGGAAAACGGCTTTGGCCGCTCACGCGTGACCGCGCCAAGCCCGCGGTTCCCTTCGGCGCCAACTACCGCATCATCGATTTTGCGCTCAGCAATTTGGTGAACGGTCGCTACCTGCGGATCGCGGTGCTCACGCAATACAAGAGCCACAGCTTGGACCGGCACATCGCGCAGACCTGGCGCATGTCGCCACTGTTCAACAACTTCGTGATGACCGTGCCCGCGCAGATGCGGCTCGGCCCGCGTTGGTTCGAGGGCTCGGCAGACGCCATCTTCCAGAACCTGAATCTGATCCAGGACGAGAGCCCGGACTACATCTGCGTGTTCGGCGCGGACCACATCTACCGCATGGATCCGGAGCAGATCATCGACGCGCACATTCAGTCCGGGGCGAGCGTCACGGTGGCCGCGATTCGCGTGCCCAAGGACGAGGCGTCGCGCTTCGGTGTGATCGTGCCGGGGGCCAACAACAAGATCGCGAGCTTTATAGAAAAGCCGCAGAATGCCGTAGGGTTACCCGACGACCCGACGAAGGTCTTCGCTTCCATGGGTAACTACGTGTTCAACACGAAGGCGCTGATCGAGGCGGTGCACGCGGACGCCAAGAACGAAGACAGCGCACACGACATGGGCGGCAACATCATCACCGCTATGGTCGATGCTGGGCAGGCCTCGGTCTACGATTTTCACGAGAACAAGGTGCCCGGGGCGACCGAGCGTGACGCCGGCTACTGGCGCGACGTGGGAACGCTCGACGCCTACTACGAAGCGCAGATGGACCTGATCAGCGTTCACCCCATCTTCAACTTGTACAACCACGAGTGGCCGATTCACTCGTCGCTCGGTTCGCTGCCGCCCGCTAAGTTCGTGTTTGACGAAGACCTACGGCGCGGCTCAGCGATCGACTCCATGGTCGCCGCGGGCGTCATCGTGTCGGGTGCCACGGTGCGTCGCTCGATCCTCTCGCCCGGCGTATCCATTCATTCGCGCGCGACGGTCGAAGATTCGGTGTTGATGCACGGCGTCGACGTGGGCCGTGGCGCGATCATCCGCCGCGCCATCCTGGACAAGAACGTGAAAGTGCCGCCCGGCGCTCGCATCGGCGTGAACCCGGAGGAGGACCGCGCGCGCGGCTTCACCTTCAGCGACAACGGCATCGTGGTGGTCGGCAAAGACGACCCGGTACGGCTCTGAGCCTGCTCGAAGAAGCCAAGAAGTTCATGAAAGTCGCGCTGTTGAGCCGCGAGTACCCGCCGGAAGTTTACGGCGGGGCTGGCGTCCACGTGGAGTATTTGGCGCGCGAGCTCGCGCCCTTGGTCGAGCTGGCCGTGCATTGCTTCGGCGGTGAGCGCTCGTTGCCGGAGGTGGCTGGCACGTACAAGCCTTGGGGCTTGCTCGACGGTGAAGCGCCGGAGCTGGCAGCGCTGCGCACGCTCTCGGTCGATCTGCTCATGGCCAAGGCCGTGCAAGGCACGGAGCTCGTGCACACACACACTTGGTACGCGAACTTTGCCGGGCACCTCGCCAAGCTCATGTACGGCGTGCCGCACGTGATGACCTCGCACAGCCTGGAGCCGCTGAGGCCTTGGAAGGCCGAGCAGCTCGGCGGCGGCTATGCGCTGTCCAGCTTTTGCGAGCGCACCTCGATCGAAGCGGCGGACGCCGTAATTGCAGTATCGGCGGGTATGCGCAGGGACATCTTGAACGCGTATCCGAAGGTCGACCCGGCGCGCGTGCACCTGATCTATAACGGCATCGATCCTGCACAATTTCGGCACGATCCCGCGACCGACGTGCTTCTGCGCGAGGGCATCGACCCGAGCAAGCCGTACGTGGTGTTCGTGGGTCGCGTGACGCGCCAGAAGGGCATCGTGCACCTACTGGAAGCGGCTCGTTATTTTTCGCCCGAGGTCGAGCTGGTGCTGTGCGCGGGGGACGCCGACACCAAGGAGATGGGTGTGGAGGTGCGCGCGCTGGTCGCCGAGCTTTCGCGCGTTCGCGGTCCAGTGCGTTGGATCGAGAAGATGATGCCGCGTCCGGAGCTGATTCAAGTCTTGAGTCACGCGCGCGTCTTCGCCTGTCCGTCGATCTACGAGCCGTTCGGGATCGTGAATTTGGAAGCCATGGCGTGCGGCGCACCGGTGGTGGCGTCCGCGGTAGGCGGGATCCCCGAGGTGGTGGTAGACGGCAAAACCGGGTTCCTGGTGCCGTTCGAATCCGACGGAAGCCCGCTGGGCGCGCCCAAGGATCGGCAAGGCTTTGCGCGCGCGTTCGCGGACCGCGTCAACCAGCTCGTGGCTTCGCCGGAGTTGGCGAAGGAGTTTGGCGCTGCGGGCCGAGCGCGTGTCGAGAGCACGTTCAGCTGGTCGTCGATCGCCAAGCAGACTGCGGAGCTGTACCGAAGCCTGCGCCGTTAGCTTTGCGTTAACGCCTCAGCGTGCCAATTTGCCACCGCGAAAAGCGCGATAAATTCGCCAAATCTTGGCGGCCCAGCTCGTGCATTGCGGAGAGCGTGACCGCGTTTGCTCGTGCTTGGCGAAAGATTTGGAACGCTATCGCCTGGCCGTGGCGCCGCTTACCGCGGGCGCTGCGCATTGCGCTTTGGGTGCCTATCACGCTCGAGCTGTTCTACTTAGTGGCGGCGAACGCGTTCCTGAATTTCAACGTGCTTTCGCTCGCCTTCGCGGGCACGAATCAGATCACAGCAACCGTTAGCGGCGGTTGGACGATCATTCCGGAGCGCGTGCACGTCCGCAACGTGCGCGTGACCTTCCAAGATCACAATTTGCAGTTTTCGATCGATATGGCGCGCGGCTTTTTGGTGGTGCACCTGAGCGAGCTGCTCAAGCGCCAGTTTCACGGCTCGCACCTGCGCGGTGAAGGCACCGCGTTCCGCCTGCGCAACCGGATCGACCCGTGGCAGAAGGACGACCCTGACGTCGCCTACTTTGCGCCGTTCCCTGAGTTCCGTTCACCCGCGGTGTACGAGGCTTACGTGCCCGAACCGCCAATCAGCGACGCGGCCTACAACTATTGGACGATCTACCTCGACGACGTGGACGTGGCCACGTCCGAGGTCTGGGTGCAGGCATTTCGCCTTCGGGGGCAGGGCCGCGCACGCGGGCAGTTTGCCGTGAAACCTGCGCGAAAGCTCTGGGTTGGGCCGGCTTCCCTCGACTTGGAGCCTGGCACGCTGTCGGTCGGGCCGTACCGCGTCGCCAAAGGGCTACATGGACACGTGGACTGCGTTGTCCACCCATTCGACGTGCGCGGTCCTTCCGGCCTTGAGCCTCTGCGTTTCATTTCGGCGCACGTAAAGTTAGATGCCCCCGCGCTCGACCCACAAGTATATACGCTGTTCGCGGGTGAGCCGGCCGCGCAAGTGACGAGCGTGAGCGGCTCACTACACCTCGATCTGGAGATGCGGCGCGGCGTGCTCGTGTCCGGCGCTCGCCTCGATGTCGTTCAGAGCGGTCTGCAGTTACGCACTGAACGCGGTGACTTGAGCTCAGAGCGCGTCGAGCTGCATGCGGGCACCCCTGGTGTAGAAGGCAGCCAAGCCACGCTGCTCATCGACCGCGGCACGGTGAAGGAGCCGATCGCGCCCGGCTACCCGCCGCACATCGAACACTTGAGCGCGACCGTGCTGAGCGACAATCGCGACGCCACCAAGGCCTTTAGCTTCAAGGCCGCGCGCGTCGATGAAGCGCGCTTCAGCTTGCGCGACGCGAGCTGGCTGAATCGTTGGCTGGAGGGAAGAGGGTTTGCGCTCGCCGGTGGCGGCGCCACGGTGCAAGCGCGTGGTCGCTACGAAAACGGCTTGATCGATGCGGATGCGTTGCTCGAGAGCGACGGAATTGCGGCGCGCTTGGGCGCAAATCGCGTTCACTATGCGGGCTCCGTCGCTGTGCACGTCACACGCGCCGACCCAAAGCAGGCCACCGGAAGCCTGTCCGCTGACGTTACGGGTCGCTCGCTCCACGCCGACTTGGGGCAGGGCAAGCTCGACCTAGCAGGGATGCAGCTACACGTGCAGGGAGAGCGCGACGCGAAAGGCAACGCGGTGCACGGCAAAGCCAAGCTGTTCGCGTTCTCGAGCAGCGGCACCGTGCTGACGGTGCACGCTCCAGAGCTCGATCTGGTCGCCGATTCCGAGCAGGCCGCGGACGGCGCGCAGCTCACTCACTTCGTCGCGAATGTTCCAATGCTGAGCGCGGATGGCGAAGGCGCGCGGTTAACGACTGCCGCCATGGCTCGTGGCACGCTCGCCCAACCAAAAAATAGTGACGACAAGCACGTCGAGCTGTCTGCTGTTTTGACGAAGCCAGAGGCAACCCTGGGCCGTTCGCCCGTGAAGAAAGCGGCGGCGCCGAGCGTTCGGGTCAACGCTTCGCTGACGAGCAGCGGTGGGCGCGGTATCCTGAGTGGCACACTCTCTTTGCTACCTGCAGCTTGGCGTTTGGATTCTGGGAATATGCGTTTTGGCGGAAAATCGGCGTTAGATTTGCAGCTTTCGGGCTTAGATTTGGACCGCGGCTCGGGGCAAGTCAGCGGGCGGCTCACGTCATCGGGCGTCACGCTCGGCGATACCAAGCAGAACGCCGACTGCCCGTGGTCGCGGGTGCAACACCTCGAGCTCAATGGGCACGCTGACCTGCAAGGAGAAGCGCCGGCGGCGCTCTCTCTCAACGGTTTGTTCGGCCAGACCGAGCTCAACTGGGGTGAGTTCATCACGCGCGCGGACATCGGGCTCGTTGCGCAATTCGATCCGGGGCTGTGGGGCCAGGACGGCGATGGCAAACTGAACTTGAGCTTCCGCAACGCTAGTCTGCAGAGCGGCGCGAGCGGCAAGCAGGGTTGGTCTGCGAAGGTGCCGACGCTCGATCTGGAAGCGCGCTTGGCACAGCGCGAAGGCAAAATGTCGGCGACCGCCGCGCTCAAGGTGGAAGGCGCGCGTGGTCGCATTGGCCAGACGCGCGTCAACACGGATTTGGACGCGGATCTCAAGCTGGACAGCTTGGATTTGGTGGCACGCACCGCGCACGCGTCAGGTGCGGTGCACGTGCGCAACGCGGCGCTGCCGGGTGTTGCCGATCCGGTCTCGAGCTGGTGGGCCGACGTCAGCTTGGATTCGCTGTACGGGCACGCCGCAGAAAACCTGGAGCTCGGCGGTACTTTCCGCGCAAACCTGCGCGACGCGACGCCTGGTCTGGCGATCTTGGCCGAGCAAGGCTCGCTACCGAAGTGGGTCGCTAGCGCATTCCCGCTCCGCGATCTGTCGGTGACCGGATCGCTCGCTCGGCGGTGTCGGTTAACCGACATACATTTGGTGCAGCTGAGCGGTGGACCCGCGGTCGCGCGCGGTCGTCTGCAGAGCGTTCCGGATGGATTTCAAGGCGCGCTACTGATGCGCGTTGCAGGCTTTCAAGCGGTCTCAGCGGGGCTCGACTTCGACGCCAACCACACGCACATCGGTTTGTTCGATGGTGATGCGTGGCTCGCGCGCTGGACTCAGAGCTTCGACCGCCAATCCGACGACGCGGTGAAGCTAGTCTGTCCGCCGGATCCAAGTCTTTGTACGGAAGGCGGCCCGAGCGTAACGGCGAGCTCCGTGGAGTGACTCCGTCCGACCATCCCTCGGAAATATCCCGTGATTGTCGGAACTTACCGGCAAATCGCCGAAAAAAGTTGGGCCTACCCGGCCCGGTGATGGCAGATACAGAGAATGTGCGGAATCGTTGGCTACGTCGGTCCAGAGCGAGCAGCTCCCATCTTGCTCGAGGGGCTACGTAAGCTCGAATATCGCGGGTACGACTCGGCGGGCCTGGCGATCCACGACGGAAAAGGCCTCGAGCTGATTCGCGCGGTCGGAAAGCTCGACAACCTAGCGCGCGCCATCGAGGGCAAGAAGCTCGACGGCACCACCGGCATCGGTCACACGCGCTGGGCCACGCACGGACGCCCGAGCGAGCCGAACGCGCACCCGCATTTGGCGGGCGACGTCGCGGTCGTACACAACGGCATCATCGAAAATCACTTGGAGCTGAAGCGTGAGCTCGAGCAAGACGGCGTGCGCTTTCAGAGCGATACCGATACCGAGATCGTCGCGCACCTGATCAATCGCGCGGTCGCCAAGGGTGGCACGCTGTTCGAGGCCGTGCGTACGGCTCTCGGTCGCACACGCGGCGCCTACGCGCTGGCCGTTGCTTCGTCGAAAGAGCCCGACCGCATCGTCGTCGCCAAGAATGCCTCGCCGCTGGTGATCGGCTTGGCGGACGGCGCCACGCTCTGCGGCAGCGATATCCCCGCGTTGCTCGGTCACACGCGCAAAATGTTGTTCATGGAAGACAACGAGATGGCCGAGCTGACGCGCGACGGCGTGCGGCTCGAGACCATCAGTGGCGAGCGCGTCAAACGTGCGCCGCGGCACATCGACTGGAGCCCAGTGCAGGCCGAAAAGGGCGGCTACAAGCATTTCATGCTGAAGGAGATCTTCGAGCAACCGCGCGCCATCGAAGATACGCTGCGCGGTCGCATCCTGCTCGAAGAGGGAGACTTGGTCGACGCCGAGTTCGGCCTCGACGCCGAAGCCGTGCGCGGCATCGAGCGCGTGTACTTCATCGCTTGCGGGACTAGCTACCATGCGGCCTTGGCCGGTCGGCATTGGATTGAGCAGATCGCCCGCGTGCCTGCGCAATGCGAGCTGGCGAGCGAAGTGCGTTACCGAGATCCGGTGTTTACGTCCAAGGATTTGGTCGTGGCAGTGAGCCAGTCTGGCGAAACCGCCGACACTTTGGCGGCGCTCAAGACGGCTCGCGAGCAGGGCGCGCGCATCTTGGCTTTGGCCAACGTGGTCGACAGCGCGATCCCGCGCGCGGCACACGGCGCGCTGTACACCCACGCCGGGCCGGAAATCGGCGTCGCTTCCACCAAGTGCTTTACGACGCAGCTTGCCGCCATGCTGCTCTTGGCGACGTACATCGCGCGTCGCCGGGGTGCGCTCGACGCCGGCAAGACGCGCGAGATCTTGCAAGCCCTGGTCGAGCTACCGAACGAAATGCGCAGCACCCTCGAGCGCAAAGATAGCGTTTGGGAAGTGGCGCGGCGCTGGCAGCATGCCGACCACATGTTATTTTTGGGGCGCGGGCTCGGTTTCCCAATCGCGCTCGAAGGCGCGCTCAAGTTGAAAGAAATTTCGTACGCGCACGCCGAGGGCTACGCGGCCGGTGAAATGAAGCACGGCCCGATCGCCTTGATCGACGAGAACATGCCGGTCGTGGTGGTCATGCCTCACGACCGGCATTACGAAAAAACGCTCGGCAACGTCCAGGAAGTGCGCGCTCGAGACGGCCGCGTGATTGCGATTGCGA
>DATCFJ010000455.1:0-6467 GCA_036509605.1 Polyangiaceae bacterium
TTCGAGCTCAGCGCGAACCGCGCTCGGCACACCGCCGGCACCATCCGCCTTACCAGTTTGGGCGACTTCAGCTTCGCTATGCATCGACGGTCCCAGGTACGGGGGCCCGCGATTCGCGAGCGCCCGATAACAACCAACGGCCCGCCCGCAGAGGACTGAAGGGCTTCATAAAGCACAGTTATTACAGATGCTTGGTCGCTGTTTGCGGAGGAGCGTGCCGCGCCTTGCGTCGACCCATATAGTCATCCAAGATGACCACATGACCGTCCTCGGCGTTGCGCGCTTCAAGGCGACCTGCTTGGAGGTGTTGGAAAGGGTTGCTCGCACTGGCGAGGAGATCACCATTACCAAACGTGGCAAGGCCATTGCCCGCGTCGTGCCGAGCATCGCTGGCGAGAAACGGCATCCCCAGAGCACACTGCAAGGGACGGTGGAGATCACGGGCGACATCGTCGAGCCTGCGACCTCGGCGGGAACATGGGAGGTGTTGCGCGTCTCCGAATTGGTGAAGCCGAGACGGCGCAAGTCATGAAGTTCTTGCTGGATACCCATGCTCTGGTCTGGTGGGTCGGCCAGGCTGGTCAACCGAGTAGCGCGCAGCGCCGGGCCTTCGCCTCAGCGAGTGAAGACGCTCCGCTCGGAGTGTCGGACATTTCGCTGTGGGAGGTCGCGGCGCTTCACGAGCGACAGAAGCTGAAGCTCGGTCTACCGCTGCGTGATTGGCTCGAGCGTGCGACGGCCGCTCCGCTCGTGCGTCGATTTGACCTATCGCCTGCCGTGATCTCTGAGCTGGCTTCGTTGCAGGCGACCCGGGACTGGGATCCGGCCGATCGCATCATCGTGTCCACAGCGCGTGTGCACGGGCTCAAGCTCGTAACGTCCGATGTGCGAATCGCAGATTCAGGGCTCGTGCCGGTCGTCAGTTAACGCCGCGGCTAGCCCTGCGCGTCCGATTCCAACTCTTGAAACAGCGGTGTGAGCTCACGTCGGCTGCGCAGCGGCGTGCAGAACCGCGTCGCGCGCTCCAAAAGCAGTGCTTCCAGCTCATCGGCGCGCGGGCCTAGCTCGGAAACGGCTTTGCGTAGCTCGCCTTCCTCGCGTTCGAGCTCTTCTTCGTTCTTGGCGAGCGCCCCGCGCAGCTCTTTGATCTGAAATTCGAGATCCTCGACTTCGCCGCGGCGAGTGGCGACGCGCGCCTCGGAGTCTTTGACACGCTGCTTCGAGACGTACCAACTGTCGACGACATCTGCGCAGTGGCGGTAAGCGGCAGCGAGCTCTGGATACGGTTCTACGAACGCGGAGCGGCCCTCCCAGCGCAAGGCGTCACTGACGGCGCGCTTCAGCTCTTCCATTGGGCGATCCATATCGAGCGTCAGCGCAGCGGAGCCAGCCAGCGCGCCCTTCAGCTCATCACGCGCTTTGCTGGCGTCGATGCCGAGCGCATCGACCGCGTGGCCTAGCCGCTGACGGATCTCGCGTCCGCGCGCTTCGATGCTCTCCAATGCGCGTTGCTCGGTGATGGCTTTGGCGCGAATCTCACTGATTTCGCGCACTAGGTGCTTCACTTCGCTGAGCAGCTCGCTGAGCTGGCTCGGCCGCTCGCTCGGGAACGCCATGGCCAGCATTTGCTCGAACACTGCGGTGCGCTTGACCCAGCGATCGATGGCGACCGGCGGCAGCGTCTTGGCCGGCCCGCGCGATTCGACTTCGTCACCGAAGGCGTCCGCAGGAATGCGCAGCCCGATGGCGCCAGCGATCGCCATCAAGTCCGTGTTCACGCGGTGCGCGTCGACCGGGCGATCCTTGGCGTCCTTGGCTAGGCATTCCATGACCAGTCGCTCGAGCTCCGTCGGAATGGACGGGTCGTGCTTCTTCGGGGAGACCGGCGCTTCCTTGAGGTGCTTGATGAAATAGCTAGTGATATCCGTGGCGTCGAACGGGAACGTACCCGTAACCATCTCGTAGATGATGACGCCCAGTGAATACAGATCAGCCGACGGCCCCGCTTCGATCGACGTGATGCGCTCGGGGGCCATGTACTGCGGCGTGCCGAACACCTCACCGGCACCGGTCAGACGCGAATCCTGCATCGAGCGTGCGATGCCGAAATCGAGCAGCTTCACCTGGTCGGTGCCGTTCGGCCCGCGCGCGAGGAAGATATTCTCCGGCTTCAAATCGCGATGGATCACTTCGAGGTCGTGTGCGCGAGCCAGCGCGCGCGCGATTTGAATCATGATCGGCAGGCCGCGCTCGAGCGGCACCTTTCCGTGCTCGAGCACGTCCGCAAGGGTCGCCCCCTGCAGCAGCTCCATGACCAGGTACACGAGCCCGTCTGGGGTCTCGCCCTGGTCGAAGATCTCGATGATGTTCGGGTGCGCGAGCTTCTGTGCCGCCTTGGCCTCGCGTCGGAAGCGCTCACGGATGACTTCGTTGCGCGTGTATTGCGGGCTCATCACCTTGACCGCGCACGGGCGGTCCACTAGGCGATGACGCGCGGCGTACACGGTAGCCATGCCGCCTTGGCCCAAGACCTCTTCAATCTGGTAGCGGCCCGCAATCGTGATGCCTATCAGTGGGTCTTTGAGCGCGACCAGGCTGCCACCGCACAAGAAGCACGCAGCGCTGTCGTCCGGGTACTTCAGCTTGCACTGCGAACACGACTTCATGGGACGCCCTCTGCCATCCTCTCCGGATCGTTTGCCGGAAGAAAGGCCTTCCGGTGGCCGGCCCGGAATCGCGCCAAATCGGCAGCTTTTCCCGGCTCTGCCATGGTACAACGAGGCCGAAAGGATCCCTTTTCACGTGCCCGTAGAGCGACGACAGCCCCTCAAAATCGAGGTTCCCGATCAAAAGCAGGAAACCCTGCGTTTTGGCCGGGTTGGTCTGATCGTCACGGCCGGTTTTGCGATCGGCATCCTGTGGCCGCGGGTGGCCGGCTTCAAGCTGGTGCCGAGCGTGCCGAGTCAACCGGCCGACAGCAGCGGCAGCGCAGATCTCACCGGGGCCCCAGCTGATCCCAAATCAGGAGCCGCGCCGGCCAATTCGGCCGCAGCCGCAGAAGTCGAACCTCCGCCGCAAGCGGCTCCGCCCAACACGGATCGCTTGCAGATAAGCGAACCCCAGTTTGTCGTGTGCAAGGCCAAGGGCAAGAAGAAGAAGGACGACTGCGATCACGTCGACTTCGATCGCCTGGCGCGTCCGCACATTCAGGCGTTGGCAGAGTGTCCGGGCGCCGAGCACATGGTGGGCACGCTCTCGTTGGGCTTCGAGCTGGACTTCGAGTCCCAGACTGTAAAGGCTATCAAGAACGGCAAGAGCACCTCGCTCGCCCAGCCCGACGTCGAGACGCTGATGACCTGCGAGAAAAAAGAATTCTCGAACGTGTCATTGGTTGGCATCTCGCATCAGAACCAAATCTACTCGGTGTTCTACAAGGTGGATTTTCCGAAGCCGGGTGCAGCTGCGCCAGCGCCTGACGCCGCGGCCGCCGAGCCCGCTCCGGGCGACGTCACAGAAGCTACCGGGCACGCCACCGTGGCTTGGGACGTAGCGCTCGTGCGCAGCTCGGCGAGCCGCGACGGCGCGGTGATCGCGCGGGTGCTGCAAGGCACGCGCATCTCGGTTACGGGTCGGCGCGGTGATTGGTACCGCATCAAGTACGACGTGAAAGGCAACGTCGGCTGGGTGTACCGCACCGCTATCGGCATGTGATCCCACGCGAAAACGCCCAGCTTGTGGCGAGCGCGGTCCGGGTGAGATAGACAATTCGTGTGACGAATAAGAAATCTGCCGGTGACGAGCGCGAATCCGCCGCGGCTGCGTCACCCGCGCCGGACGTCGCACTGATTCACGGGGTCACCCCCGACGGGGCGGGTTTGCAGATCCTGCGTGCGCGCGAGAACCGGCTGGAGGTCGGCGCGATTCGTCCGCTGCGTGAGGGTGCGCCGATCACCGGTGAAGTGGTGACGCTGCGCCCGCGTCCGAACTTCCCCGCGCTGTGCGACGTCGAGACACACTTCAAGCCTGCCGCGGCGCCCAACGATCGCCAAGAATCACCCACCGCTCTCGCTCACGCCGGTCCCGCGCAAGTCGCGACCGACGAGTATCGCCGCAACTGGGATGCCATCTGGAGCCGTTCGGCCGATAAGTCGAAGCTCGTCAATTAGTCAGAGCGCGTCGCTCAACGCTCGCACTTTGCTTTGCGCCATCACATACGTGGCGTCGACCCCGCTCACTCGCAGATAGAACACGGCGCTCTCGCGAAAAGAGTCGCCCGCGCCAAACGTCACGGTTTGCATGGCGCCGCGCTTCGGCGTGAGCCGCAAGATGAGGCTCGGCTTTGCTAGGCCTTCCGCGGGCAACGCGGGGCCGGTGTGGATCGCAGCGTCGGGGCGCAAATTGTCCAAAGCCTCGAGCAAAGCCGGCACTTTGTCGGGCGGGAAGCTGCCCGCGGGAACGGGCGTGAGCTCTTCACCGTCCCGCTGGAGATGAAGCGTGCGGCCGTGCGCTTCGAGCGTGATCGCGCTGAAGGTGTCCGCGTTCGTCGGGAACAGCGAGCGAGTGATGAGCAGCGTGTCGCAGGTGTCTCGAACCGAGCGGGGCAACACGAACACCGGTCCGTTGTCGCCGAGGGTGGCAAAGACACCGAGCGCGGTCTCGTTGCCGAAGCGCAGGTACTGCTCGAGCTTGGGGTTCTTTTCACTCTTCGAGACAAAGCGCACCGAGAGCGAGGGCTTTTCGAGTCCGAATGAGCCGTCATCGCGATCGGCGACGAATGCGTTGGCGGTGAGCGAGCCGAGAGCTTGAATCAAATCCGAGCTGGCGCTGATGTCCGGATCGAAGCCTTTCGGCTCGTCCAAACGCAGCGCTTCGTTCGTGCCTCGGCGCAGCACTTCCTTGCCGGCAGGCCGAAGAATTTCCGCGGAGACGAAGCTCGACAGCCCGAACTCGCTCAGTTTGTGTGAGTAAAGCAACGTCGAATCGCTGGCAAAATAGCGGGCGGAAGTGCGGGGAACGCGCAGCACCACGCCGTCTTGCTCGCGGTACAGGTAGAGGTTGCCCGCGGCGTCGGTTTTGCCGACGCGCACGACTTGCTGTACGACGTCCGCGTCACGCGCGGCCGATGAGCGCAGCGTGACCGTGGCCGTTCCGGGCTCGAGCCCGAGCTCACTCGGCTTTTGGCCCGGGGCGCGCTCCCCGCTCACCCCCAGCAGCGAGGCGATCCGTTGATTGCCCACGTCGAGCTCGACCGACGCCTCGCTACCCGCATGCAGCACGAAGGCGTTGCCTTTGCGCAACAAGACGAACTTGTCCTTACCGCCCGTGATGTCGAGCTCCTCGACCTCGTCGGTGTGCAGAGAGAAAGCGTGCTTGTCGAGTAGGTCCTCCGCGCTCAGGCGCAGAGTGTTTTCGATCTCACGCGGGGCGCAAGCACTCTGCGCGTCGGGCGCTCCCTTGACGACGACGAGCAGGCTCGGATCGCCTGGGCAATCCCCGCCGACGTCGAAACGCACGGTTTCTGTCGGATCCTTGGTGTCAAGCTCGAAATGAGCTCGAGATTGCTGCAGGGCGCTTTGCCCCTCTTGTGCGGTGAGGAAGCGACTCGCGGACAGCCGGCTCAATTGAAAAAATAGACTGCTCAGCGTCTCGCGATCGACGAGCGTCTTAGCGGAGCCCGCAGGGCTATCCAGCAGGAAGCTGATGCCGGAGCTGCGCTGCAACGTAACGTTCAACTTCTGGCTCGCGATCACGATCCGCGTCACGTCGGGCTCGCTCACGGAGACCACGCTGCGCTGGCGAAACGCGTCCAGCTCGACCGCCAAATCCTCTGCCACTGATTTGTCGACGACTAGTACGCGTGGCGCGTCACTGCCGCTCGTGACCTGCACGTAGCGCGCGCCTTCCGGGGTCGGCGCGTGGCTGCCGACGAGCAGGCGATACGAGCCTTTCGCCGAGCGAACGCTCACGCGCAAGAGCGGCTTGTCGAGGCCGAACGCGCTCGGCGGTGGGCCGCTATCGACTGGCCGGAGCGCGTGTGCATTGCCGAGCGCGGTCAGGAACTTGTGTGCGGTGGCGGCGTCGGCCGGTGCCGTTATCGGCGAAAGCAGCCGAAAAGAGGCCGAGCCGCCCGCTGTCGCTGGGCTACGCTCGAGCACCAACTTCTGGCCCGCGCTTTCGAGCTCGAGGTGTACGGGCTCCTCGCTGTGATAGAGCGGCAGCAGGTTCTCGCCGCGGCTTTCCCGCTCGCTCGTCGTGGCATTGCCGCGCGTGAGCCACACCGCTGCCAGTGAAGCACACGCCAACACCGCGACTCCCGCGTTGACCAGCGTTGACCGCCCCGGCTTCATGCGGGCTCGCTCTGGCGCGATTTCTTCTCAATCGAGCGGCGGCGCAGCATCACGAATATGCCCAGCGCGGCAGCGCAGCCGGGCATGTAGATCAGCACGTAGCGTAGGACCTCGCCGAGT
>DATCFJ010000456.1:0-5387 GCA_036509605.1 Polyangiaceae bacterium
GGGCGCTTGGCGGGTTCGCGATCGCGGTCGTAACCGCCGTCGTGCTCTTCGGGCTCCCGGCCGCGGCGCCGAGCTTCCACGGTGCCCACACGACTCTGCGCGATGGCTCAGCGGTTGACGTAGCGCCTGGCGGACGAATCCAAGTCGCTTCCGACACTGCACAGGGCACTCGCATCGAGGTCCTGGCCGGACGAGCGGAGTTCGAGGTACAGAAGCGCCTCGGGCGACCCTTCGTAGCGTCCATCCGGGGCGTCGAGGTCCGCGTGATTGGCACTCATTTCTCGACCGAGCTCGATGCGAGCCACCCACCCGGCATCGTTCGAATCGCCGTGAGCCGAGGGATCGTCGAGGTCGTAAGTCGTGAGGGGCAGCGCTTGGCGAGCCTCACTGCGGGTCAATCGTTCGAGGTCTCACTTGCGCCTACCGCAGCCACGCTGGCAGCGGAAGAAAAGTCGAGCAGTCCCGTCTCCTCCGCAGTGCTGCCAGTGCTGCCAGTGCTGCCAGTGCTGCCAGTGCCACCGAGCTCGAGCGCGGAGGAGCCGGCTGCCTCAGCGCCTCGCTTAGCGTCTCTGGACGCTGCGACGTTGTTCGAGCTCGCTCACGACGCGCGTGCCGCGGGTCACGTCCCTGCAGCAATCAACGCCTACCAATCGCTGCTCAAGCAATTCCCGAGCGATCCACGCGTCGGCGTAGCAGCGCTCGAGCTTGGGCGCCTGCGGATGGACTCGCAGCACGCTTACGGCCCCGCGGCCGATGCCTTCCGCCGCGCCCTTGCTGCTGCGCGCAACGACGGCCTTCGCGAAGACGCCCTAGCACGGCTCGTAGAGGCGCTCTCCGCCGTGCGCGATCAATCGGCATGTTCGGCAGAACAGCAGCGCTACCTGTCTCGCTACCCAAACGGCGTCCACGCCGCATCCGTGCGAGCGTGCTGTCCTGCGCCGTAAGCTGAAACGGCGTATTGGGAGACGCTCGCGCGCAGCGGCGCGGTTTCTGCGGAAAATCAGTACGTGAACGTAAAGAGCTGAGCCGGTCCCACGCTCGTCCCGCTGGCATCTAGCGTCTTACCTGTGCTGGTCAGGTAGTGAGAATCCGAGGTTGCGAGAGCGACTTTTGCGCCGCTCTTGAGCAGGCCACCGCCCTGCACGTGGAGAGTGAACATCGACGCAAGGTCAGGCTCGCGCTCCACGGCAGCGATTGCGCCGCCGGTGACAGCTACGTACAGACCGTCGAACGTTTGCATGCAGATCGAGTCGCCGTCGGAGAGAGAGCCTCCGTTGAGATCGTCGAAGGTAAATGTCTCCCAGATGTACGCGGTCGAAGCACCGGAATTCACGTCACTGCCGCCGCCCCAAGATGCGGACACGAACGAGCCGGCGTTGGCTTGCAAATGCCCAGTTTTGTCGAGCTTGTCGAGAAACAACCAATCCAGGTCGACCAGGCCATCCAAGAAGCGTAGCCGCAACGTATGCGGGCCGTGCGAAACGGTTCCTTGGCCGAGAAGCACGTTCGTAAAAGCGTCGCTGTTGGCGGTCTTTGGTAGGATCACCGGCGCGAGTTTGACACCATCGAGCACCAGCTCGATGCGCGGACCGTCGCCCGGAGTCTGCCCAGTTCCGGTCGCGTATTCGGCAACGAAATTGTAGGTCCCGGCGGATAGCTCGACGCCGTCGAACTCGAGCCATTCGCCCGGCGCGGTGTTCGTCACCGCCCAGCCTGAACCGGTGAGCGCGCGCACATCCAGATCTCCCGAGCGTCGAAAGGCCATGCCTGAGTTGCCAGAGGTTGTGTCCGAATAACGGTCAGGGCCTTCCGCCTCCAAGCGGATAGTACTCGTACGTGGATCGCTGAAGCGGCGGACGAGGTTGATGTACTCGTTCGGCGTGGACCAGTCGGCCGCGTTGCTGCGGTAGAAGCCGGCTGCATCTGCGTAGTCAGTGAAGCCCTGCAGGATGGCAAACTTGGCGCTGAGCGGAGTGTTGTTTAAACCATTGAACAGCGTCGTGACCGGGACATTGTAAGCATCAACGCTGTGCCGTAGGACGGTCGGCTGAGTAAATCCGGGCACGATCGTGCCGATGGTGCGACCGTTGAACGTGTCGAAGCCGTATGCGCCCGTGTTCGGAACCAGCCACGGGCTCTTGCCCCAGACGGCTGGGTTGCTGGCGAGCGAAGCGTCGGCCAGAAACCAGGTCTCGTCGAGCACGTAGTTCAGCGTCGAGCCATAGGCGGTGCTGAACGAGTTGGCCACGGCAGTTAGCATCGCGCTTAGGTTTCCCGAAGCGTTCACGAAACCGGTGCTTGGCAGTGGGCCAAATTGCACCAATGGGTGGGAGTCCGGCTCGTATAAGTGCGTTGCCGGGAGCGTGTCGAACCATGGCTGGATGACGCGCTGCCAGACGACGCTCGTCCAGTCGCCGGACTGCGACAGGTCGAACGGCGTGGTGGACGGTGTGCCATGAACGCTGCGCGCGACTTGCTGCAGATAGGGTGTGTCCACGAAGCAATACATATTGAACAAATTTGCCGCGTTCGCTCGATCGACCGCTGCGAGCCACGCGGAAAGCCGGCGTGGATTCTCGTTGCCGGGGCCGGTCAGATCGCTCGCGGCCAAATTGAAGGCACCGCGTGTTGGCAACGCGACGTGCGCCACTCTGGCTTGCAATAGCTCCGCCACGACGTTGTCCCAGAAGGCCGGCGCGGTGCTGTCGTAGGGTTGGTAGAGTGGTGGCTGACTCGCCGCGGCGGCCGTCGCCTCGTCGACGTCATAGCGAAGCAACGCCAGAAAGGTCGGGCGACCACTGACGAGCACGGGCTGCAGAGTGACCTGACCGGGAGGGACCACTTGACCCCGAACGGCAGGTGGATCCGGGGTCTCGTCGATTCCGCCGGCCGCGCCGCCTTCGCCCGCCGCTGTGCCTTCACCGGCGGCGCCCATGCTTACTTGACCCGCCGCGCCTGCGACGCTTTGCGCGCCACCTGAGCTTCCGCTGACGCCCGCTGCAGCCGAAGCGCCCGCTGCAGCCGAAGCGCCCGCAACCGAGCCAGGGCCGCTCGCAAATTCGTCGTACGACGGCGCGAACACGGAGCATGCCGCAGCGCCCGGTGCGAGGAGTGCAAGAAACACTCTGAGCGCATGCGCGGGGGTCGAACGCCGGATATGGCTGGCCATCTATTTCACCCAACTCAGGCGGAGTCCTGCGGCTTGCTAAGCAGCGCTGATGGTCCTCGACATCAAGCTCCCCTTTGCGGAGTGCTCACGTGGCGCCCTAGATAACAAAATACCCAGCTGCTCTCAGTGGTACGGCCCGCGCTGTCAGTAGATAAGTGTAGCGTTTTCGCGCAACGTTTCTCACACAGCAGGGAAGATCCGGCGCGGCGCGTGCGCTCCGGGACCGTGGCTCAGCTGAAAAGGCTCCAGAGTACGCCTTGGTACGCACGCGCTCGCGCCTGTTGCGGAAGGGGCGTGTTAGACCCCCGGGGACGGGGCCCTTCGGATGCTATATTGGCGGGTCATGCTTTGGAGAAGGTTGGCGCCGTCGCTGTTGGTAGCGACGGCGTCGTGTGGTTTCCCTTCGTATGGGTTTCCATCACCTGGCGTTACGGGGGACCCGGACGCATCCCCAACCAAGACTCCAGATCCTTGTGAGAACAGGTGCGTGAACGGCGGAGTGTGCGTGCCCGACCCGGGAGCGGCGCGTTGCAATTGCTTGGCGGGCTGGGAAGGCGATAGTTGCCAGCTCAACCACGACGACTGCCAGCCAAACCCGTGCATGAATGGCGGTACCTGTACCGACGGCGTGGCTTCTTTTTCCTGTGCGTGCGGCAACGGGTTCACGGGCGCGAGCTGCTCGGATCCCATTCTCGCTACTTGCAAAGCGATCTTACAAACCAATCCTGCGGCGCCGTCCGGCGACTACTTGGTGGATCCCGACGGCATTGGGGTTGGAGAAGCTCCCTTCGAAACGGTCTGCGACATGAGCCAAGACGGCGGTGGCTGGACGCTCGTCGGTCGCGAGCTGGTCGGGCACGGAGGCACATTCAAGTTCCTAAACCTCAACTCAGGAGATCCCGGGGCAGCTGCCCTCGGGGAGGGTAGTGCGCTGGTTGGTGTCCGGTTCTCGGGCCTGTACGGGGAGGTGCGTCTCAATTGGAGTGGCGAGAGCACAGGCTTCATTCGCTTCGCGATCGCCCAAGACATGTTCGCCGACACGGTGAATACCTCGATTCCAATCACTCAGCTCCTGACCAGCGATGCCAAGCTTGCGAGCTGGTCAATGGCGGACGGCGGCGCCGTCCTGTGCCGTGCGAGCTCGTATTCTCAAGTCCGCCCCGGGGACACCAGTTGGGCTATCAAACCGCAAGCGGACAGCAACACCACGTGTGGCTGCAACAGCTCCGGTTGGGTTGGGCGCGGTGCCTTTTATGGCGGCCAATCCGACGCCACCGAGTGTAACCCCGGCGGCGGCTCCTGGGCGGCTGTCAGAGACAACGGCGAGCAGAAGGGCTGGATTTTCAACTACGGCCTCGACATCTGGGTCAGGTAGCGTGCCGAGCCGCGGGGCTACACCCCGAGGGTCGCGCAGGGGCTGCCACCGAATGGCAATTGTCTTCACGTTCGATGTCGTCCGCCTTTTTGGGGAACCGGTTCCTCATTTAGCCGGTTCAGCAAGTGCGGATAGACCTCGCTTGCATAGAAATTCCGGCGCTGTTCGAGCTTCATTACCGCCGGAGCGGCACGCGAACAGACCGGGCATCTACGCAGTGTCTGCGCTTGCGTGACTCCGTGCACAAATCGACCGTATCGCCGCCTGATCGCGTCCGCGGTTCGTGGCGGTTGAATCACGTTCGGCTGCTGGGCGATTTTATGGACGGGCCACGGCACGCGCCGCCACTGCTTAAGTAATCGCGCACGGGAGGATACGATCCATGCGCGAGGCTCCTGCGCTCAAGATCCTAAGGGAGCGCAGAGCTAGGTTGTTTCGACGTCGTCTCAGGTCTTGCGGCTGTGGTCGCACGGCCACGCCGATTTCGTCAGGGCACCGCTGCGTCGTCAGGCGCGCGAGGCGCGAGGCGGTTGAGGAGGTACTGATCGTGAATCACTGTGAACACAATTCGCCGCGGCCAGGAGCTCTCCGGAGCTCTCCTCATGCCGTTCACGTCGTGCGAGCTCTCTGCAGCTCGTTGCACACAGCCCACGCTCGAGTACGCGCGACCGAGCTCTTTATCGACGCCGAGCGGGCTTGGCGCACGGCGCGCGGGAGCAGGAGACCACGATGTCCGGATTGAGCCTCAGAGCCCGTGAGCTGGTGTACGCGGGCCGAACACTGAGCGAACCGACGGCTGCGGACCGTCTGCGAATTGATAGGGCATTGCGTGCGCGGTTGGGT
>DATCFJ010000457.1:0-2448 GCA_036509605.1 Polyangiaceae bacterium
AAAAAAGAGCCACCGCGGCCTGCTGATCGCCGCGCTGGTCGGCATTCTGCTGCTCGCGCTCGTGGGCACCGCGATCGGCGCTTATGTGATGTTCTTCTCCAGCGGCGGCGCGAGCAGCATCGCCAAGAGCGTGCCGCAAAACAGCGAGCTGTTCGTCGAGGTGCCGAGCGTACACAAGCTCGTTTCGGATCTGCACGACGTGCAGTACCTCGACGGCTCACTGAGGGACGACAAACAAGTCTTCGACAGCGCCTCCGATTCCATCACCAAAGCGTTCGACATCTCGCAAGCGGACGCGCTTGCGCTGCTCGTGTCCGCCGAAACCTTCGGCATTGTCGCGCGAAAACTCGCGACGACACCGGAAGCCGCGCTCGCACTCGGCATGAAGAACGCCTCGTCAGTCGAAACGTTGCTCAAAGGTCCGCGCTTCGTGGCCGGCGGCACGGTCGGTCAAACGGGCAAGCGCTACTCGCTCACGCCGAAGCCAGTGCCGCCGGGCGGCGCGCCGGATGCCGCGCTCAAGGTGTTATCCGAAGCCGCAATTGCTGCAGGCGGCAAGACGAGCATCGTTTGGTTTTCCAATGCGCGCTTGCTCGCCATAGGTGACGTGACACTGATCACCGACATGGCAGCCGTAATCGAATCTGGCGCGGCGTCCATCGAGCAGAATCTGTCGTTTCAAGCGGCCGGCAAGGACTGGAGCAGCAGCGCGCGCCTGCGCGCGTTCCTCGATCCTGGTGTGCTCAGCGTCGTCGCCGATCCCAAAGCGCGCGCGCTAGTCGAAAGCTACTTCACTCCCGCGGGTCCCCTCACCGGCTCGATGCAAGTGAAGCCCGCAGGCTTCGTGACCAGCCTCACGGGTCACATCACAGGCAGCAAGCTGCCCCGCTCCTCTGCATATACAGCGCCCATCGCGTTGAACCTCGGTCAGCGCCTGCCCGAAGAAACCTTCGCGTACATCGCCGCTTCGACGCATAGCCAGCTCAGTGGCGCGGACACTGAGAAAATGTTGCTCGACCAAATCGGCTCGGTCGACTCGGCTTCTCGCGCGCAAACCGAACAGAACCTGCGCCAGCTGGAGCAAATGCTGGGCGTCAGCGCAAGCAAGCTGCTCGACGGAGTGGGTGGGCAGAGCGTGCTCGGCATCTCCGCACCCGCGGGCACCTCGCTCGATGCGCTCGGGCTCGGGATGCAGGCGCTCGCTCAATTCAACCTGACCGTGGTGCTCGAGCTCAAAGACGACAGCGAGTACAAAAAGCTCGCCGCTCAGCTCAAGCAAAAGATCCTACCAGGCATGCGCGAAGTGTCGGTCAGCGACAACGGCACGGGCTTCACGCTCACCCCCCGCGGCACCCCGCTGCCGGTGAGCCTACGCGTCAAGTTCCTCGACAAATACCTGTTCGTCACTGCCGGCGCGAACACCCTGAGCGACCGCGCTGAAAGCGCCTTTTCCAAAGGTGAACGCACCCTAAAGGATGACGCGGCACACAAGGCCGCGCTGGCTGCTCTGCCCGACACTCAGCATTTCATGATGTGGGTCGACACCGGTCGCCTCGGCGACGCCCTGCTCAAGAATCCCCTCGTCAAAGCGCAGCTCGCTGAGTCTGGCATGTCGTTCGACAAGATCCGCATGACCGGCCCCGAACGCGTCGTCAGCGCCATCTCCTTGCGCACTGAAGCGCAAGACCAAGTCTGGACCTATCACCTCGACGCGCTCAACATGCAGGCCTTTGCTCCGCTGGGCGGCGCTGGTGCGCTGCTAGGCAGCAACGCCATTCGCCACCTCCCAGGTCTGTGACTTTTTATTGATGGTCACACGTTACGTGGAAGAGCACCCAGCCTTCGGCGTCGCGGCCTGCTTCGAACGATTCACGTCCGGTCGAGCCTACGGGGCTCGCAGGCCCCTTCGGTCCTCCAAATCCATGTCGGTCTTCCCTCAAGACTGATCACATCTTGGGTCGCGGCGCGCTCGCCTTCGCGATGATGCGTCGGGGCCTTTCCGCGCGCGCCCCAGTTGCAAAAGTTTTGCATAGGACGCGCTTCTGCGGCGTCGAGGCTGCCCGCGAGAACCTCGATCTATGTCGGAAGGCCCTCAAGATTGGTCACATCTCCTGTCAGGAGAGGGAGCCACGCGGAAGGCGTCGTTCCCCGCGCCTTTTGCGCTCGCTCCGAATGCAAAAGTTCTACATGGAAGGAAGGCGCGGACTCGAAGGCACCGACCTGGGGCAAGCGTTAATCCCCGTGCTCAGGGGTGGTGCGCTTGGAGTCGATAGCCCTTGCGCACGCAAAACAGTCGGGAGCCCCCACTAATTTGGGTCTGAAAACAGGCCAATTGTGGCGGTAATGGCTGTGCACGGCCGCTGATTGGTGGGGAGTCCCCACTATTTTCGCTGCGGGAAGGGTCACGCGATTGGCGCTATCGATGCCACGGTCACCGAGCAGTACTGT
>DATCFJ010000458.1:0-6222 GCA_036509605.1 Polyangiaceae bacterium
GGGCGACCGGGGCCGACTCGCTCTGCCGCCGGCTCTGCCCGCGCGAGCACCTCGGTCAAGCTGCCGCTGAAATCGAAGTCGACTTGGCGCCCCGTCTGATCTTCGAAGATCAGCAGATTGGCTTGGTTGTTGCGCTCGAAAAACGCCTTGCTGGCGCGCAGCATTTCGCCCAGCTTCCCCGCGCCGATCAGGCGCTCTCCGCAAAAGACGGAGTAACTTGTTTCCGGGTCCATTTGATGAATTATACCCGGGTATTATTCGTTGTCAATAATACCCGGGTAAATTATCCGGGGGCCACGAATCGCCCGGTAGCCAGCGCGGTAGGTTGGGTAGGCGAGGTGAACGCCGAAACGTGCTTTGGTCGCGCTGTTGTCGATGCTGCGACTCCCTCGTAGGGAGAGCGGGATATTCGCGCCCTCACTCGGCTGGGGCATGTCGAGACCGAACAGTTCGCAGACGAACGCGACGACTTCGGCAACCGGAGCGGGCGCGTCATCACCCGCCAGCATGAACGAGCGGGGAGGCGCGTGGAGCGCCGCCGCGACGAAGCGCGCCGCGTCGTCGACGTGCACGCGCGAGACCACGTTGGTGCCGCGCCCGGGCATGCGAAACGTGCCGCGTGCGATGCTCAGGTGCAGCCCTGATTCCGGTCCGTAGAACGCGGGCAGACGCACGATGCTCGCCCCTAGGTCACGCCATAGCGCTTCAGCCGCCAAGCGCTGCATCGCGCGCTCACCTTGGGTCGCCACCGGGGTCGTCTCATTCACGAGGCCTGCGTCGGCTGGATAGACGGCGGTCGACGACAAATAGACGATGCTCGCCGCGTCGGCGACCAGCCCGACAAACTCGGCGTCCGAGAGTCCGTCGGGTGGAAACGAAACCACGACACCCGCCCCCCGTGCCGCTGCGCGGATCGCGTTCGCGTCTGCGCTTGCGAGTGGTGTGATTTCGACGAAGCGCGCGTCCGGTGCGCTGCGCGTCGTGCCGAAAGCGGGCAGGGTAGGCAACGAAGCGCGCAGCGCGCGGGCGATCGTGCCGACGCCCAAGAACAACAATTGCTTCACGGCGCTACATTAGCCGACCCGGCGGCGTCGCCCAGCAGGCTCAAGATTTGTTGCGCGCGCCCCTCGTATTCGACGATTTCGCTATTCAAGGTCGATACGCGTTGGCGCAGCAGCCGTACTTGGTCTTCGTTTTGGCGCAGGCGTCGCGCGGCCAAGCGGCCCTCCTCGGTGGCCTGCCCGAGCGCGCGGACATGGCTTTCGAGCCGCGTGATGTCGCTCAGTGTTTCGTCGAGCTCGGCTTTTATTTTGGGGAGCGCGCCGCGGCGCAGCTCGGCCTGGTATTTTTCTTGGCTAGCGCGGTTCAAGATCGCGCGTTGCGCCGCGTCGACGGAAGCGAGGCTAGCTGCGTGTTTCAAGAAGTCGGACGTGACGCGCTCTGGGGCAACGCGCGTTTCGAGCCCTTCGGTGATCTCGAGCTGACGAGTCAGCTCGGCGTGTGCTGGTACGTGGAACGACGCGACGCCGCGTCCGAGCGACGAGTCGTAACTGGCGTCATCGGCACCCTCGACTCGAGCGTTGGCGATGATGTTGAGGGCGACGCTGACGGTGCGGTCGGCGACGCTCTTGTTGCTCAGATGCACGTCGACCGCGGAGTTGCGCAGCGCGTGCTCGGTCAGCGTCCCGTCGCTGAACGAGTAGCGTTTGGGGTGGTTGTGCGGCGCGTGTGGCTCTCGCAGCAACTCCACGTCTAGATCCAGCCCGAAGCGGAGCACTCGGCTTTCGCCTGGCTTGGTGCGCGGTAAGAGCGAGGACCCGGAGAAGCCGCCTTCGGAGAAAATCGAGACCACACCTTCGGGCAGGGTTTGGGGGGAGGAATTGACCAACTGCACGGCGGTCTGCCCGCCGTCATCGCTTTCGTCGTCGAACCACGTGACGCGCGTCAGCTTCAGAGTTTCGGAGACGAACGGAACCAACGCCGAGGCGTGAGCGCCGAGGTCGATCGCCGCGCTGACCTTGTACAGGAACTGAGCAGCTCCCTCGACGCCGGCGGCGCGGCTCAGGTTGGTCAGATTGCCGACGTCGAGCAACGGGCTGGCGCTGGTCCCCGAGCCGTGACCCAGGCTGCCAACCATGCCAAGCCCGATGCCTTCGCCGCGGCCGCCGCCGCCCTCGCCGACGCCAGCCATTCCGAAGCTCTCGGCGACCTGCTCGCCTCCCGCCTCCCCGTCGACGTTTGGGTCCCAGCGATCGTCCGCGCTGCGCGTCAGTAGCTGCGGCACGGTGGACAGCGAAGCTTCCGGCGTCACTAGCTCGCGGCGCGCATAGCGAGGTGCTGCCAGCGGGTACAAGAACGAACGCGGACGCCCATTCGCCAGCTCCAAATTGACGCCGCGCCAGACTTCGTCCGTGTCGTTGTGGACTAAGGCGAAGCCCTGAAGTGCGCCGGATTTCTCCGTGTTCTCTAGCACGAGCCGGTAGCTCGCGCGCCACACGGGAGCCTCCGCGACATAGCCGAGGCTGAGCGCTGCCGAGCCCGACCCATGAACGTGCAGGATATGCCGACCTTGCGCGACCCCGCGGTGGGACACGGCGTCCAGCGCGCGCGTGAGCCGCGCCGCGATCGCGTGGTCCAGCGCGCGCACACTTTCCACTTGGCTCAGCGCCACGCGCGACAACGTGCCGTCGGCGTTGAGCACGACCAAGGTGGCGTCTCGCACCTCATCACAGACAGGGGCAGGGGACGCCGTGTCGCCTTCGGGCTTGGAGTGCGCGCTGACTTGCTGGCAGTGCTCGGCGCTGGCGCGAGCTACTGAATGACGTCGACCAGGCGCCCAGTCACGCTGCTGCCGCGCCGTCGCACCTCTACCGCGGCGCCGCGAAAGCTGCCCAGCACGCTCGCGAAATCAAACGGAGCGCCGGGATCTTGGGTCAGCGCGGCTTCAGCGCGTGCCAAATCGGGGCTTTCGCGCGATTCGAACTCGATGTCCGCGATGCGCGCTTGGCCGGCGCCGCCCAGAATGACCAGCGACGTGAGCGCGTCGTCGAGCTGGCTCGACGGCAATGACAAGCCAAGGTCACTCTTGTCGTGCAGTTCGCCGCTGCGTTCGAAATAGCCGACGCCGACTTCGTACAGGCGCACTCGTTTCAGCGGCAGCAGCTTGAGCGCGGCGTCGCCGTGGGCGCTCGGCGCCCACACGTTCAACAGCAGCGCGGTCGCGCACGTGGTCAGGACTCTGCGGATCTTGAGAGCGGCATTCACTTTATCAGCGACAGCCGCGGCGCCAGCAGAGTTCCCGAGATTCGAAACTATCTGCTCTCGCAGGTTCGTGGGGCCGGCGAGAACTCGCGAGCGAACGGCGAAGCCACGCAACGCATGTCGACCGGGCAGTTTGCATCGGTGCTGCATAAGAGGTGCCCGAAATGCGCAAAACAGCTGTTCTGCGAGGCGCATTCGCTGGCGGCTTTGGGACCAAAGTCTTTGCCCCAATCGGGGGTCAAACAGCAAAACTGCGTGTTTGCGCAAGCTGCCGGGGCGCCACACGTGACTGGAAAGGGCTCGCACTCCGAGCTGGCGGGCACGCACGGTGGCACGACGCGAGCCCGGTCGCCGCAGAAGTGCTTATCGTCGGCGCGTGTCGTCGGATACGGTGCGTATTTCGGCTCGAGATCCAGGTCGTAGAGCGTTTCCGAGTTACGAGTCACGCGCAAGTGGAAGCGCTCCGGTGCAGCCGCGAAGCTCAGCTCGGAAATACTCACCTGACCGTCTCTCACTTGTGTGCGCAGTTGGCGCGCCATGCCGCAGTTTCGGGCTGGCGCGCTGCCGGCCGTCTGAGGTAACGAGACTGAAAACTGGCACGGCTCGGCGTTGCCCAAATTCAATTCGAACGCGTAGCTGCCCGGATCGGCAAGCGGCGGATGAAACTCGATGGTGACTGCGCCGGGGCAGGGGACCGCGCGGGTCCGCAGCCAGATCAGGCCGCTTACTGCCAGCGTGGCGCCAACAATCCCCCCCATGCGTTGCGCGGTCCAAGGTGACACCGCACACACGCTAGCGCTCGTGCCGAGGGCGGGTCGAGGACGCTCGAGAATTTCAGGATTTTGCGCTGAAGCAGCGGCGAGTGCTGCTACCGTTGACCGCGCGTGGACACGACAAACAACACGGCTCGCGCCAACTGATCTTTGCCGCGGGTGGTTCATGTCCGGGGCGCTCCGTGACCTGTGAAAGTTCCACGCGGGCCGCACGGCAGCCCGAGGAAATTGCTGGATTCGCAATTGGCGCGCGCGCGCGGTCAGGGCCACTGCGCGCCGCGAAGCGGCAAAAACGTCGCCCCCATTTGCCCCAGCGCTGGCGCTTTCGCGGCGCGGCTCCTATGGTTTCGGCGTGTTCCGGCCCTGTATCGACCTACATGAAGGCAAGGTGAAGCAGATTGTAGGCGGCACCCTGAGTGACTCCGCAGGCGAGGTCCGCACCAACTTCGTCTCAGAGCAGTCGAGCGCCGAATACGCCGCGCTATACCGTCGCGACGCGTTGCAAGGTGGACACGTCATTCTGCTTGGCCCAGGTAATGAGGAAGCCGCGCGCGCTGCCCTCGCCGCGTACCCAGGTGGCATGCAGGTGGGCGGCGGAGTCAACCTGGATAACGCGGCCAGTTGGCTGGACGCGGGTGCCTGTCAGGTGATCGTAACCTCCTGGGTTTTTCAAGGCGGCCGGGTCGACTTTGAGCGCCTGGCTCGCCTCGAGCGGAAGATCGGCAAACAGCGTTTGGTGCTCGACCTCAGCTGTCGTCGCCGTGGCGTCGACTACTGGGTGGTTACTGACCGTTGGCAAACGTTCACTGACGTGAGCGTCAGCGCAGAAACGCTGACCCGCTTGTCCGCGTCGTGCGGCGAGTTCCTCGTTCACGCCGTCGACGTGGAGGGCCTGTGCCGCGGTATCGACGCGGAGCTAGTGGCAAAGCTCGGGCTCGAGTCACCAATTCCGGTGACCTATGCGGGCGGCGCCAGCTCGCTGTCCGATCTCGAGCTCGTGACCGAGCTAGGCAAGGGCCGCGTCGATCTGACAATCGGTTCTGCGCTCGATATCTTCGGCGGCTCGGGTGTGCGTTACGCGGACGCAGTTGCCTTCAATCGTCGGCAAATGCAGGTGAGGTAAAGCGCGGCGTTGCGCGGCCGCAACGGTCTGAATCCATGCCGGGCCTAGTTTCGCCGAGCTAAGCCACGCATACTCAGGCGGCTGGGCTGTCGCTCAGCAGGAGCACTCCCGTGACACAAGACGCAGCCTCGACCGTGAACCCTCGCATGCCTGTGGTGTTCTTGCCGCACGGCGGCGGCCCATGGCCGTTCGTGGACCTGCGTATTGGCAGCAAGGCCGAGCAGGCCGAGCTGGCAACGTATCTTCGCTCCGTCGCGCGGGTACCGAGCGCACCGCCCAAGGCAGTGCTCGTCGTGTCGGCGCATTGGGAGGAGGCGCTGCCAACAGTGATGACCAGCGCGAAGCCGCCGATGCTCTACGACTATTACGGCTTCCCCCCAGAGTCCTATGAGATCACATGGCCGGCCCCGGGCGAGCCGGCGTTGGCCAAGCGCGTGCGTGAGTTGCTCCAAGGCGCGGGTATCGAGAGCGCGGAAAACGGCGAGCGCGGTTTCGATCACGGCACGTTCGTGCCCTTGAAGCTCGCTTATCCAGAGGCCAACGTGCCCACTATTCAGCTCTCGCTCAAGCATGGGCTTGATCCGAAGGAGCACCTGGCGTTCGGCCGCGCGCTCGCGCCGCTGCGCGACGAAGGCGTGTTCATCGTGGGCAGCGGGATGACCTTCCACAATCTGCGCGCTTTCGGGCCGCAATCGAGCGTCGCGGCCGCCGAATTCGACCATTGGCTGCGTGATGCCGCGAGCTTGGAGGCGACCGAGCGCGACAGCCGATTGAGCGATTGGGTGAATGCGCCGTCGGCTCGCAAAGCGCACCCGCGTGAGGAGCACTTGCTGCCATTGATGGTGGTCGCTGGCGCGGCCGGCGCCGACCGGGGCAAGCTTTCCTACGGCGGAAAAATCATGGATCTGCAGTTGTCTGCGTACCACTTCGGCTGACGCTCCGGTGGTGCGCCCCGGTGAAGACTGCGATGACGGTAACTTGATCGACGGCGATGCGTGTCCGTCTTCGTGCCGCATTCACCATGATCGTGATTAGGATCGCGATCACGCCGTCACTGAAGGCTTC
>DATCFJ010000459.1:0-10055 GCA_036509605.1 Polyangiaceae bacterium
TTGTTCGACAAGCTGCGTCCGATGATTCCGATGAGCGCGACAGTCAATCCGCCCTACTTGGGTTTGCTTTCCGGAATGCCGCTCGTGGCGCTCGAGCAAGCGGAAACCGTGTACCTGAACCCGCTGTTGCCGGACGCCGAGTTCGGCCGAAGCTACGCCACCAACATCACCCCTGCCGCTGTTCTTGCTACAGCACGCCAAGTGCTGGTGCGACTGAGTGCCACACGTGCTGGCGCCACGGCCGACCCAGTCACGCTCGTCGAGGGCACGTTTGGTTACGACGAACTTGCTGGCTCGCGACTACGTGTTACGCCTCAGCCAACCGTCTCCCTGCCCACGTTTCTCGCCGCCAGACCCCTCGAGGTGAATAACTTCATCACCGGCCTTGCGTTGGTCGGCGGCAAAGGCGACCTCAAACGTTTCGTCCCCGGCGCCGCTATCGGCGCGACGGGTGAAGTAATCCAGGTGGGCTCTGACAGCACGACCGTAAACGGCGTGCCCCTCGTCAGCGGAGGTGATCCGAATGGCGTTGCCCAGCTCGGGGTGGGCGCTTCTGTATCTCGCGCCCCGATGATCGACCTCGAAGTCGCGCCGACGGACAATGACGGAAACGTGGTGAGCGGATTGCCCGCATCCGCATTCGTGGTTGAAGAGGGCGGCGTGCGGATCTCCGCTGTGCTCCGAGAGAATGGCGGCGCTCCGCGCGTGCTGTTGTTCTGGGACACGAGCGGGAGTCAGCCGACGATGACCGACACAATCGCGCAAGGTATCTCGGCGGCGATCTTCAACGCTATCCCAAACGCGGCGGTGCAGGTGGCTTCGATTGATGGTTCGCCGTCTGCCGACGGCTTCTCGCTGACTTCGGCCAGCGCGGTGAACCAAGCGTTGCTCGACATAGCGGGAGGACCCGCATCGCCGATCTACGCGGGGCTTTTGGCGGCGTTCGCTGCGGCACCCACCCTGATCGTGATGTTCAGCGATGGGGACACGGAGAAATCGCCCGGCCTGGCCGCGCAGTGTTTGGCAGCTGCCGGAGCGTGTCCCATCGCCGCAATCGGTTGTCACGGTGCGTCGGCTACGACTCTGCCCGATGCGCTGACGGCCCTCACCGAAGCTAGCGGTGGCGCGTTCGTCGATGGCGGAGACCTGAGCGATTTGACGCAAGCCACGAGCTCGATTGATTCGGTGGGCAGACGGAAGAGCTCCTTGCCCTATCGACTGACCTACGCTTCGCGTGGCGGAGCGGGCAAGCACCTAGTGCGCGTCACGGTCGGCTCGGCTAGCGCAACCGCCGAGTATACCCTGGCAAACGGAGCCGCGAGCGGGGCGTACTCCGAGTTTGTCGGTATTCATCTCCACCTCGAGATGGATGGACAGGTGGTGGACCGAACGCTCGTGGGGCTGCCCCCGCTCGCATTGCCGGATGACCTCGATGCGAGCGCCGAGCTGCTGGCCGCGGGTCTGGCGGCGCGCGATTTTTTCCTATCCTCGACCTGGCTTACGTTCGAGGGCGGAGCGCCCACCCTCTCGGCATGGCTCGCTGATTCTCTCGCGGCCACGATCGCTTGGAAACCAGTCCAAGACGCGGTGAACAAGGGTGACACCGCCGCCGCCTATGCAGCTCTCGACGAGGCGCCGACACGCCCGTTGTCGCGATCGCTGCTGGCTCACGCTCCCCTGCCTCAGCCAAGCTCCGCCATCGTTTCCGAGTATACGCTGCGCGCCGCAGTGCACATGCTCTTGCCGCTCTCGCGCCGCACGTCTTTGAACCTGCTGCCGAGCACTCGATTCTTGGCGATTGGCACCGATGACGGCGCCTTGGCGTTCGATCAGAGTATGCGCGCGACGCTTAGCCTCGCGATAGCCGAAGCGGCAACGGCCAAGGGCTCGACGCTCCAGCAACTGGCCAACGCACCTCTTCTGGCAATTCCGCTCGGCCTCATCGATCCAAGCGCGCTCTCGGGCTTTGAGCAAAGCCAGCGCACGAGTATGGCCGCGCTCCTGAACCGATACTCAAATTGCTACCGCATTGTTGCCGCCGATGGATCGACGACTGCTTTCTGGTCGATCGACGCCGCGAGCGGTACGGCGCTCGGAATTCTACCCGATGGAACCGGGGGCGCAGTCGAATCGTGCTTGGAGCTCGTGGAGTGGGCGAATAGCAGAATTGACGAGCTGGGGCTTCTGGTTGCGGAGATCGATTCGGGGCTCGCTTCTACGTTCACGTTCATTGCGGCTGTCGGCAAGGCCGCGTCGGTCGCAGTCGCCGAGGCGGCACTCAGCTTCACCGACCCGCTGATCGATCCGAGCATCTGGCAATTGGGCCTGACCATCGCGTGCTCGATCGAATCCGATCTCATCGGCAACAGCTTGCCTGGACCCGAACCGGGCTTTGCTTTGGGAAACATAGCCATGGGATGGCTCAAGAACCAGGCCGCAGGCGAACTGACCGATACCAACCCGGCTTGCAAGGCCGTGGCACCGTGCAGTCCCAAGGGCTGATTGCTGCCGCCACGGCGAGCACCGAAGCCTGTTCCGCGCTCCGGAGCAGAGAAGCGCGCGCTGCTCGAGATGATGCTTTCGAGCCCGACCCTGGCGGAAGCTCGTGAAGAAACCGTTCGCGGTCCTCGCCGAAATTCGACGAAAGGGTGTTGGGCGCGCCCCGTAGGATTCGAACCTACGACCCTCGGATTCGAAGTCCGATGCTCTATCCAGCTGAGCTAGGGGCGCGAAGGAACGCCATCCAAGTGAGAGGCGCGCGAGCGGTCAAGCGAAATTGCTCCGGGCCGCGCGTGCGCCGGAGTTTCGGGCTGTGCGGCCGTCGGCTTCGCGCGCAGGGTGAGGGTGCGCGCGAAGGGCTCGCTGTGGACGCGCGCCGTCCGTCGAGTTCCCGTCGAGTTGCCGAGCTACTCAGCGGCGACTCGGCGAGCGCGGTTCAGCCGGTGAGCTCAAGGCGGCCCATCCAGCTGGTCTTGCCACCTTGGATTGCGCAGCGAGCGACGGCGCGCAGCAGTTCTCCGTTTGCGCCTTCGGACACTTTCAACGTTGGCTCGTTCCAGAACGAACCAAGCCGCGCGTCATCGAGGATGCGCACCACGTCGTATTGGCCGCGCGAGACGCGCACGATGCGGAACGTGCTGCCCTCCACTTGAACCATACCTTTGACAACGAATTGCATGGGGTTCCTTGCGCCCCTCAGCGCCACTAACAAATAACTCCGGCGCGCGCGTTTGTGAAGGAGTAATCCGCCGCTCCGCCAAGATGTGACCCGTTCGACTTAGACCGCCCAAACTTCGCAACACATCAGAAACGATTCCGTCGATTCAGCGCATCCGGAGCCCTCTCCCGCAGCGCATCGCGTCAGGACTGTGCCTACTTTGCGCGCGGTTCGAAGCGTTCGCCGTAGGTATTTGGTCGCCGGATCTCGGGGCGACCCAGTAGTGATCATTTGTGTAAGTACTCTGGTTGGGCCACTTGGGTATTTTTCTGGGCGGGCGTTTCCGCGGCCAAAAAGACCTATATGCCTGGACTGATTTGCCGGCCGGTGGGCGCGCTGCATGCTGCCCGGGAATGCGCTGCGCCCGCGCCTCGTTGCTGGGAGACTCGACGCTTGCAGAGCCGGGCGCAGAGTTCGGACGCCATGAAGATCGAGATTTTTTCGGACATCGCCTGTCCGTGGTGTTTCATCGCCACGCGTCGCTTGGCGCGCGCCTTGAACGCGGCCGGCATTCAAGCGGAGCTTCGCTTCCGCGCGTTTCAGTTACAACCCGGGTTGCCAGCCGAAGGCGTGCCAGCGGCGGATTTTTTCGTGCGCAAGTTTGGTGGCATGGACCGCATGCGAGGCATCTTTGAACGGGTGGTTCAGGTGGGGCGTGAGGAAGGCATCGCGTTCGACTTCGAGAGGCAGAAGCGCGCGCCGAACACCGAGCTCGCGCACCGCGTGATTTACTTTGCATCCACTCGGGACCAAGCGGCGCCCACGGTGGAAGCGTTGTTCCGGGGTTATTTCGAGCAAGGGCTAAACCTATGCGAGCTCACCGAGGTCGTGTCGGCGCTGAAGCGTGGCGGCGTCGCGCTCGACGCCGGCGAGCTAACCGACGCCATGCGGAGCGGCGCGGGCAAGGAGCAGGTCGGACGGGACCTGCATGACGCCCGCGAATACGGCATCGGCGCGGTGCCGCTGTTCATTTTCGATCAACGCTACACAGTCGAAGGCCCTCCGCCCCTCGAGCACTTCACACGAATGATCGCCAAGCTTCGCGCCGAAGACACCCCGCAATTGCGCGCGCAAATGCCGCTCTGACCGGCCTCGTCTGGGAAATCGCTTTAGAGCGCTAGCCTTCCTCCGGCTCGGCTGGCTAGCGTGTGCCGAAAATGGGCACGTCCTCGGTTCGTCCGCCATCAGCAGAGGCTGTCCCGCGCCTGCAAATTCGCGATCCGGACGCGTGGTTGGCGTGGGTCGCCTGGGCGGTGATCGCGTTTTGCGCGATTCAGATCCTGACCTATTCCTTCGGTCGCGATCAAAGCATCTACGCCATGGTGGGCGACGGGGTGCTGCACGGCAAGATGCCGTACCGCGATCTGTGGGACTTCAAGCCACCGGGCATCTACCTGGTCTACGCGCTGGCGCAGGCTCTGTTTGGGCGCGGCATGGTCTCTGTGCGCATTCTCGAAGTGGCGGGCATGCTCGGCCTGGTCTTCGGCTTCATGCGCTTTGCCGACACCTTCTTCGAGCGTCCGCGTGCGGGGTTAGTGGGCGGAGCAGTTGCGGCGCTGATTCACGCACAACTCGACTTCTGGCACACCGCGCAGCCGGAAGTGTTCGGCGGCTACCTTTCGTTTGCCGCCTTGATTTTGGCTACTACGCGCTTCCACCCGAAAAAGCGCGGCTGGGTCTGGGTGGGCACGGGCGTTTTGTTTGGGCTCGCGTTCCTGTTCAAGCCGCCACTCGGAGGCGGGGCGTTCGTGTGCGCCGCGTATCTGGCCAAGCGTGAGCAGCAGCGCGTTGGCTCGTTGACGCGCGCGCTGTATGCGGTGGTGGTACTCGGCCTCGGGACAGCGCTGCCGATTTTGCTGTGCGCGTTTTGGTTCTGGGCGCGTGGTGCGTGGCCCGCACTGCACTGGACGCTGGCCGAGTTCACCCCGGGTTACACCGCGATTGGTTGGCACGATCGCCAAGCATCGGGGATGCTGTACTACGCGCTCGAAGAGGCGTTCTTCAGTTTCTCGGCCTTGGCCGCCGCCGGCGTGCTGGCCATGGCGGCGATCACACCCATCCACAGCCGCGAGCGCGAAGGGACGTTCCTGGTGCTCGGCATCACCGCCATGCAGATCGCGGGCGTGGCGATGCAGGGTAAATTCTTCCCGTACCACTACGCGGCCAGCCTGCAGCTGATCGGCTTCATGGCAGGCCTCGGCTTATATAAGCTCTGGCGGTTGTGTGTGGCCGGCGGTTTGGGCGGCGCGCTCGCGTTCGGGTCGTTCGTCGTGATCGCAGTCGAGATGCGCACTGCGACGCGGGACTTGCCGCAAGAGTACTCGGAACGGTCCCTGATGCGTCTGAAGTACGCGCTGCGCCTGCCGCCGTACACCACGCGCGCGGCGATCGATAAGGACTGCTCGTACGTCGCTGACTTCAACTTGTCCGCCGATCGCGACGTCGCGCTCGAGATACGCTCGCGAACGAGCAGCAACCAACCGATCTTCGTTTGGGGCTTCGAGCCTGCGATCTACTGGTTCGCCGAGCGTCCGCCCTCCTCGCGCTTCATCTACGATGTCGCACAGCGCACCGAATGGCAAAGGGGCTACGCACGCGCCGAGCTGCTCCGCGACTTGAACGCGCACACACCCGCAGTGATCGTCGTGCAGCACAATGACGTCTTCCCCGCGGTCACCGGTCACGCGTGGGATTCACATGACGAGCTGCCCGGCTTCCCTGAGCTCGGAGCCTTCATCGAAAACGGCTACGAGTACGTGAAGCGCATCGAAGATTTCGACATTTATCAGCGCAAGGGCGCTTCCTGATTCAACGCTGAGCCGCCGATTTTTCGGGTGTTTTGCCGGCCAGCTTGCTGGCTAAGTCGAGCAGCGTCACATCCCAACTCATATTCAATTCTTCTTGGGTTTTGCGACTGAGGGCGGCGCAGTCGTCCCGGCCAAGGCGCTTGAAGTCGGGGTACGATTCGCAGCGTCCGCCGCCCGGCGCGATGAAAATGTCCGTGCCGTCGACTCCCGAGCCGTCGATGCGCGAGGCGTGCCCGGCACGCTCCGGCAGCAGCGAGTGTCCAATGAACGAGCCGGGACGCTTGAGCCCGAACAGGTGCGCGATGGTCGCGCCGATGTCCACCTGACCACCGACGCTATGTACGACACGCGGGGCAGCGTGTAGGCGCTCAGGCAGTACGACTAAGAGCGGGATCTGCTTGGTGGTGTAATCGCGAATCGCCAACCGTCGCTGAGTCTCGGCGGACAGGTCCGTATCGACCTCCAGTGAAGCGCTGAACTTCATGCGCGAATCGTGGTCGCCGTAGATCACGACGGTCGTATTTTCGAGCAGGCCGTCCTTCTGCAGTTGCCCGAAGAGCTGCTCGATGGCTTCGTCGTTGTAGCGCATTGAGTGCAAATATCCGCCAAAATCGGTGTTTTCAATGAACCCCAGGTTCAGCTTGCGCTCCGCCTTCGGCACATACTGATACGGCCCGTGCGAGGTGAGTGTGATCAACATGCTGACGAACGGCGCGTGCAACTTCTCGATGCGCGGCACAACGCGCTCGAAGAACAATTTGTCGCCGATGCCCCAGCCGAGCTTCGGCCCTTCGCCGAGCTCGCCCTTGAATGCGGTTTGATCGAAACCGTACTTCGGATACAGCACGGCGCGGTTCCACATGCCCGCGGCGTAAGCGTGACCAGCGAAGGTGGTGTAGCCCTGCTCTTTGAACGCGTGTAGCAGCGTCACGAAGTGATTTTCGTCGCGCCGAAACGCAACCGAGCCTTGCGGGATCGGGAACTGCGAGTTGAGCACCATGTATTCGCAGTCCGAGGTCGAAGAGTCGCCGGTCTCGTCGTATAGTTGGTCGAAGAACCAAGCGCGATCGCGAAGCCGATTCAGAAACGGGGTCAGCTCTTGGCCGCGGTCGTGCGCGCCGATGACCCACTTTTGCATGGCTTCCACCTGCAAAATCAGCAGATTCGTGCCGCGCGCGACGCCGAAGTCTGGGCCTCCCGCGTCCTCTTGGGCGCGCGCTTGGTGGTAGGCGCGGACCTTCGCAAACTCTGCGTCGGTGATGGTGCCGTGCTCGCGTGCGTCGCGGATCGAGCGCGCTACCTCCTTGATGTGCGCGATCACGATGCCCGAGTCCTGAACCGCGTCCGTGCCGTTCAGTACCTTCCAGGAACGATCGCTATCCATCCAACTTTGTACGATGCCGGGGATGGGTAAGACGAACGCCAGGCAAGTGACGACGAGTAGAAGGTCGATTGCAGCGCGCAGCGCGAGCGGTGCCTCGCGCCTTGGAGCTTTCGGCCACAGTAGCGGAAGGGCGAGGCTCGCGCCCAGCACCAGCAGCAGCCAGGCGTCGCGGCGCTGCGTGTACTTGATCACGATGTCGCGCACGTCCCAGATCTGACCGCCCGCGCCGATCGCCAAAACCGGCATGATATTGCCGAAATATCGCAGATAGATCAGATCCCCGAACACGATTAGCAAGAACAGCGCCATCACCACGCCGAAGCCACGGGGGCGATACAGGCCCGGGATCAGCGCGACCGGTAACGCGAACACCGCCGCCGAAAAGAAGGCGCCACGCTTGAAGCCGTTCCAGATCTCCAAGTCGACGAGCGACAGCGACAGGTAGATGATCGCCAGCCCAATCAGATAAGCGCAGGGCACGAGCAACGCCTCCGCGAGCAAGCGCATCCAAACCGTCACTCGCCAGCGCAGCAGCTTGAGGCCGAGCGCGAGGGCGACCATCACCGTGCATACCTGAAGCAGCAGCGTTTGCTCGAAACCGTGCGCGAGCGCCTCGGGGAACGCTTGTGGCCAATGATTGGCGTCGAGCGTCCGATACACGAAGAACCCGCAGCCCAAGGCGAAGAGCGCGAGCAATGCGCGTAGCACGCCGTTCCGAAAGGGCTTCGGAATGCGCGCGCTCAGGGCGCCGAGGGCCTTCGCCAGGGGACGAATCGTGAGTAGCGACAAGGCTGTCGCCGCGAGCAGCAATGCGGCATCCACGGCGACCAGCGCGCGCTGCAGCGTGGCCACGTCTTCGGGGCGGAAATCCTGCGTCATGATCGGCTCGAGCCGAAGCATAGCCGGAGCCCTATGTGCTATGCCAATAGCCGGAGAAATACTTGTGATCGTCTCGCGTGCTCCAGTTCGGTTCTCGCTCGGTGGCGGCGGCACCGATCTACCGAGCTACTACCAGCGCTACGGCGGCTTCGTGGTCAGCGCGGCCATCGATCACTACGTGTACGTCACCGCCAACCGGCGCTTCTACGACAGCATTCGCCTGGCCTACTCAGAGACCGAGATCACGCCCGACGTGGCCTCGATTCGGCACCCCATCTTTCGCGAAGCGCTGCGTATGGCCGGCATCGAACGCGGCATCGAGCTGACCAGCGTCGCGGATTTGCCTTCGAATAGCGGTCTCGGTTCCTCGAGCAGCTTCACGGTCGCGCTGCTCAATGCGCTTTACACATACAAACGCAATTTCGTCTCCTCAGCGCGCTTGGCGGAAGACGCCTGTAAGCTCGAGATGGAGCGCTTGGGGGAGCCTGTTGGCAAGCAGGACCAGTACATCGCCGCCTTCGGCAACGTTACTGCGCTGACTATCGATACAGACGGCACGGTGCACGTCGAGCCCGTGCCGGTGCGGGATGAAGTGCTGGACGAGCTGCAGAACAACCTGCTCATCATGTACACGGGCATCGAGCGTCCCGCGAAAATCGTGCTGCGCGAGCAAGGCGAGCGCGTCGTCAGCAACGACTCAGCCACCGTCGCAGGCATGCACCGCATCAAAGCGCTCGGCCACGACGTGTACGACCTGCTCGTAAAAGGCGAGGTCGATCGCTACGGCGAGCTCCTACACGAGCACTGGCAAAACAAGAAGAAGCTCGCCAGCAAAATGAGCGACGAACGGCTGGACGAATATTACGACGCTGCGCGCCGTGCCGGCGCCATCGGCGGCAAGTTGATCGGAGCCGGTGGTGGCGGCTTCTTCATGCTCTACGTTCGCCCGGCGGAAAAGCGCGCGGTCTTAGAAACCCTCACGGCGCGGGGCCTGCGTCCGCTGCGCTTCGGCTTCGATCTCGACGGCGCCAAAATTGTCGCCAATCTGCACCGCGGGCGCTGAGCACCACAATACCGAGCGTTAGCAAAAACACCGGTATCGAGAAGCGCAGGGTGCGCGGGAAATAGCGAAACGTGACCTGCGCGACGTCACCGCGGAGGCGCGTGGCGACGAGCCCATTGTATTCCATGGCGGGCTCGCCGTTGGCGCGCCAGCTGGGATCGTAGTTCATGTTGTACACGACCAGCGCGCCGGCTCCGGCGCCCGCGACGCGCACCACGGCGTGGTTGGGTGACCATTCGCTGATGTCGGCGGTGCCTGCGCCGCCTTCGACGTAGGCGCGTCCGCGGTAGCCCGGGGCGTCCGCCGCCACTGCCGCGGGCTTGAAGTTGGTGTCCACGCCGTAGCACTTGATGACGCCGGTGTTGGCCATCATCGAGAGCAACATGGGCGGCGCCCAATCTCGGCGCACGTAGTTGATCGGGCCGTTGGTGTGGTGCTCGAACAGCGCTAGAGCCGGAATTACGTCTGGCTTTTCCATCCAGAAGGCTTGCTCGAACGGTTGCCGAGCGACGCGACCGATGTCCATGCAAAACAGCGAAAGCGGCAACAAGAGCGCGAGATCCAAGGCTGGAACGCGCTTCCGCCAGCGATCGACGTGCGGCCCAACGACGGTCAGAAATGCCAAACCCAATAACAACAGCATCGGGTAATGCCAGCGCGAGGGCACGTGCTGTGAGGAGTACGGCGGCAGTCGATGGAGCAAGG
>DATCFJ010000460.1:0-2850 GCA_036509605.1 Polyangiaceae bacterium
CACGCCGAAGGTGACCAGCAAGGAGACGAGCTGAATCGCCCGCGTGGCGAGCGTCTTTTTCGGACCCCCATGGCCGCTCATACGCGACTCTCCAAGCTCGGAGGCGGGCTGAGCTCAGCGGGGGCTGCTTCGGGTTTGATCTCTCCGGCACGAGTCAGCGCTCGCCGCAGCGCACCGGGGCCCAGACCTTCGCCGAGTAATACCCCGAGCGCGGCGAGCAAGAGCACCGCGTCACTCACATGTCCGGGATGGCGAACCGAGAACGCCAGCGCCACGGCAAGGCCGAGTGCGCCGGACGACAGCATACTGGCGCCAAACTCCAGACCAACCCGGCGCACCGGAGGCAAAGCAATCGAAAGCAGCGAGCCAGTGAGCACGCGCGCGATGATCTTCGTCGCCAACGCCGCGGCAACCAGCACGAGCAGGATCGCGGGCAGCTTCACGTTGACCGATGCACCGGCGAGCAACACCACCGGCAGCAACACGGGCTTCTCGGTCGGCGTCACCATGGCTTTGATGTCGAGGCGGTGGCGAGACACGACCGCCAAGGTCAGGCCCATCGCGAACGTGGTGCTGATCGGCGAAAGGTTGAGCCGAGCCGCGGCCCCGGTGCCGAGCAGCGAAGTGCCGAGCAGGATGCCCCAGCTCTCGTCTCTACGAAATTCGCGACCGAGGAGCAACGTCGCGGTGAGGCCGAGCACGATACCCAGCCCGAGGGTCACGAGCACGCGCTCGATCAACGAAGAACCCGGCAAAGCCGCGCCCGGTAGCCAAGCGTTCACTACCGCCAGAAACACCGCGGCGAACAGCGCGCTGGCGCGAGAGGTGTCGGCGGCAAGATCCGCGAGCGGCCCCTTGGCGCCGTAGCGTTCGACAATCCAACGCACGCTGTGACGCGTCGTCTCTGAGCACACGAGGCCCGCGGTGGCCGCAAACGCGATCACCTCGAGGCGCGGAAGCCCGCTGAAGCTCAAGGCGATCGCGAACACGACCGCGGACACGCTCGAGCTCACCAGCGCAGAGAGCACGATGCCCAACAGCAGGTGGCGCAGCGGGACTTTTCGCACCGCAACGTGCAGGTAGCTCACGCCCAGCACGAGCCCGAGCCAGCTCACGCCGACCATGATCACGGCCTGAAAGCCGTCGATCAGCGAATGGGTGACGACCGACAATAGCTGCGGACCAAGCACGAAACCGAGCACCAGGTACTCGGCGCCCGACGCCAAGCCGAAGCCGCGGATGGCGCGGCCGCCGACCAAGATGCTGCCCACGTAGGCCAGCGCCAGCAGAGCCAACAGAAACGCGCCGGCGTTCATTCGTGCACCGGACGCGGCGCGCGACCGAGCGCGATCCCGGCTTCGCTCAGATCACCGAGCGCGGTCTCGGCCAGCGCGCGCCGGCCGTCTAGCGAGTCGCACAAGGCGCTGAGCCGGTAGTAAGCGGCGTCCGCATCGAACGAGAGCAGGTCGAGCTTCGGGTCGTTGCCGCACTTCTTGCCGGCCTCGTTCAGCACTTCGCGTACCTTTTCTTGCGGAGCAGTGGCGGACACGGGCACATCGACACTCAAGCGAGGGCGCATGCCGAGCACGCGCAGCGGTCGCACCAAACACAGTAAATGCGGCAAACGTAGCTCGCTGCGGTGTGCGTCAATCAACCGTACTTCGAGCAGGTTGATCGCCGAAATGCGAGCCAGGGTGCCGTTCACCTCGGCAAATTCGCCGAGCCGCAGCCGGCGACCGAAGAGCACGCTGACGCCCACCAAACCCGAGGCCAGGAGCGGCGTACTGGCTAAGCCGAGCGCGACTAGGACGATCGCGCCGGCTCGCCCGAGCGCGCCATTGGCATCTCCGGTCACCACGGGAGCCGCAAACACCAGCGCGGCGACCACTATCGCCGACCGCAGCAGCACGCTCGTAGGTGCCGCTAGATCCGCCGGCAGCCAAGGCAAGGGCGTTTCGCCACGCGCCACGCTGACGAAGAACAGACCGACGAAGCGCACGAGCACGAACACGGTCAGCGCGGCGATGCCCGCGACGACGAGCAGCGGCAACGCGCTCGCCACGCGTTCCATCAGCTGCGACACGGGACCAAGCACGAAGCCAGTCAGGCGCTGCGTGTAGTTGCGCGTGGCATCGAACAAGGACAGTGCGACGACGAGCCAGGCGTAGGCGATACCCGCCTGGCCTAACCACTTGCCGATGCTGAGCGCCATTACCGCGCTGCTGCGCAGCGTGGCGGGTCGCATGACTTCGATCTTCTGCACCTTGATCGACAGCTCGCGGTCTGGACGGTTGTCCAAGAACTCGCGCGCTGTTTCCGCGAATTCGCCCAGCTTTCCCAGCAAATAGAAGGCTATCAGCCCGAAGAATACGACCAGCGAGATCGAGAACACGCTCTTGGCGATCGCCGCCCTACGCCCCTCGGCGTCGAGCACTTCGCGAACCTTCGCGGCGATGCCGCCGGCGAAGACGTCGAGTGAGGTTTCGTTGGCGGCGGTCGCGTCGTCTTGGCTGAGCAGAACAATCGGCGTTTGACCGACCAGCACTACGCGCAGATCACCATCCGGGCGGTGTGTGACGGCCGCCGACTTGTCAGCGTCGAAGGCGCGCTTCAGCGCATCGCTCGCTTCACGCGCTCGGACTTCCGGTGTTTTGTTGCCACTCGGCAGAAATAGCGAGAACACCGGAGCGTCGCCCAGCCGAACGACGGCCGCTGCGCCAGCGGGACCACTGTGCTCGGGAGCGGCAGAGGCGCTCGGCGCAGGAGGCGCAGCTGACGCACTGCCGGGCGGCGGCGCGCTGAGCACCGGAGCGGCGCTCGGCAGAATCGGCGCGGCAGGCGGAGCTGGCT
>DATCFJ010000461.1:0-3174 GCA_036509605.1 Polyangiaceae bacterium
CGCCAAGCCCGAGCCCTTCTTGCACCTGTGCTTCTGCAGCCGCTGCGGCATCCGCCCCTTCAGCCGCGGCGGCTTCCACCCCGGCATGGGCAGCGCATTCTACGCGATAAATTTGGGCACCCTCGATGACGCCACCGACCAAGAGCTCTCAGAAGCACCGATCAAGTACAGCGACGGGCGCAACGATGATTGGAGCGCGACGCCCAAGGTACACGGCTATTTGTAGATATAGTGGCCAGGATGCCCGGCAGCCCCAAAGCGACGCCTTGGAAGTGCACGCGCTGTGCCCGCTCATTCACCCAAAAAAATCAGCGCCATGCGTGTGGCACGGGCGACCGCAGAGATGTGCTTCGCAATCGGCCCGATTCAGTCGTCCTGCTGTACCAGTTAGTCGAGGCCTTCGCGCAATCCCTAGGCTCCATCGAGATCGTCGCCCGCGAACGCTACGTGCTGCTGCGGAGCGTTCGGATTTTTGCGGATCTAGTGCTCATGGTGAGCGCCGTCCGAATCGCTGTCCACCTGAAGCGCAAGGTGAACGACCCGATATTCTTCAAGGTCGCCACCGACTCGAGACACGTCACGCACGTCGCAAAGCTGCACACCGAGAAGGACTTCAGAGCAATACGACCCTACCTGAAAGAGGCCTACGAGGCTTCGCTCGATCCGAAGCGGTAACTGAGCGTCAGAATCCAGCCGGTATTCTTCCGGTCTCGGATCCAGCTCGGGGTGGCTCCGCGTTGCTTGAGGATTTTCGCGCTATCATCATCCTCGAGCTCGCAGCCGATGGCAAAGCGACGACCCCTCCGCGCCAGGCAGCTCAGCCGCGGCGCCTCCGGTGACCCGACGAGCTGCCGTTCGGAGGTTTTCTGGCAAAAACGCGGCCAGCGCAAAAACATTGGCGAGCCTGTCGATCCAGCCCAGGCTCGTTCGTCGCAGTTCCGAGAGCGAGGCGTGACGCCGAGCTCGAACCCAAAGGAGAACACGCAATGCGATTCATGGTCATGCACAAGATGACGGACGAGATGGAAAAGGGCCTGCCGCCCGAGCCGGCGGTCATGGAGGGCATCGGCAAGCTCATTGAGGCCGCCGTGAAGGAGCAGGTGTTCGTCTCGGGCGAAGGGCTGAAGCCCTCGTCTCAGCGGGTACACATCGCCTACAAGAACGGCAAGCGCACGATCACCGACGGCCCATTCACCGAGGCCAAAGAGCTCATCGCCGGCTTCGCGCTGATGCGTGTGCGTTCGCGCGAGGAGGCGATCTCGTGGTGCGACAGGTTCGCCGCGCTGCTTGGCGACACGGAGCTCTTCATGGGTCCTGTCGTTGAGCCCTGGGACTTCGGCATGCCCAAGCCCGACGACGCGCCGCTGCGCTTCCTGTCGATGCATAAAATGGACGAAAGCGCAGAAAATGACGCGCCGCCGGATCCGACGCTGATGGAGAAGATGGGCGCGCTGATCGCCGAGATGACCAAAGCCGGAGTGCTCGAGGCGACCGGCGGCCTCGCCAGCACGAAGCACGGCGCGCGTGTCCGCTTCGAGGGCGGCAAGCGCACCGTGATCGACGGCCCCTTCGCAGAATCGAAAGAGCTCATCGCCGGCTACGCGATCTTCGACCTGCCCTCGAAGGCTGCGGCCATCGACTGGGCCACGCGCTTCGGCGAGATCGTGAAAGTGAACGAAGTCGAAATCCGGCAAATGCCGGAGCGGTGACGCGCGCGGCGACTCCAAAGTTGCCTGCCGAATCCCGAGCGCGCCCACCGGCGCAACGATTACAGCGTAGCGGCCGCGTCGTCGCGGCTCATTCGTCATTCTGCTGATACGCTATGAAGGCCTCTGTTCTCGAACCCGATCCCGAAGGCGGCTATGTCGCCGTCGTGCCCGCTTTCCCGGGGTGCTACAGCCAAGGCGAGACTGCCGAAGAGGCGCTATCCAACGCACGCGAAGCCATCCTGCTTACGATCGAGGACATGCGCGAGCGGGGCGACGCGATCCCCGACCGCGCCGGTGAGCGCGTACATCGCGTGGCTGTCGGCGCGTAGTAGCCTTGCCGGCGCTCCCGCGCATATCGGGTCGAGAAGCGGCTCGCGCGTTCGCGTTCGCCGGCTGCGGCGATAAGCGCAGACAGCGAGTTCTTTCTTCCGTCGCGGGTTGGTCACTACCGAACCCGAACGATTGCGAGAAGTTGCTCCGACTCTAGGACTCGAACCTAGGACCCGGCGATTAACAGTCGCCTGCTCTACCAACTGAGCTAAGTCGGAATCTTCGTAACGGAGCGGGAGAGTAGTCGCCGAACTTCGAAGGTCAAGAAGATCTGTCCGGCTGTGCGGGTATTTCGGACAGCACCACTATTTGGCTGATTTCTGGCGCAGTCGTTGACGGATCGCTGGGCCGGATGTCATAGCGCTCGGGTGACGCCTGCATCCGAGCTTCCGGCATCGACGAGCGCCGTGCCTACAGAGAATCCCGAGCTTGCGATCGCATCGCCAGCCGCGCCGGAAGACGCAACGCGCGCCGCTGGGCGCGGTGGGCTCGCGGTCGGGTTCGCCAAGATTTATTTCATCTTCGTCGGCTTGGTGCAGCAGATTGCGCTGCCCCGCTTGCTGGGGCTGGATGGCTACGGCGCACTCGCCAGCGTGCTGTCGATCGCCGGTATCACCTACAACCCGGTTACGACGACCTCGATTCAAAGCGTGAGCCGCGCCGTCGCGCAAGCCACGCCCGCGTCGGAGCCCGGCACGATTCGGCGCGTGTTCACGGTGCACGCGATCTTCGCGGTCCTGCTCGCGGTCGGCTTCTTCTTGCTCGCGCCCTTCATCGCGCGTTCGGTGGGCGCGGAGCACGTCGTGGGACCGCTGCGCATTCTGAGCGCAGTGATGTTGCTGTACGGCCTGTATACACCGCTGGTCGGCGTGCTGAACGGCCAACACAAATTCGTATCGCAAGCAACGCTCGACGTGATCGCGGCCACACTGCGCACCACCGGGCTGATCGCCGGCGCGCTGCTTTTTTCGCGCCACGGCAACTTGGGCGTCGAAGGCGCGACCGTGGGCTTCGTCGGGGGCGCGGTCATGATCCTGGCTGTAGCGCTGATGCTCGTCGGCATCGGCAAGCGCGGTCCGAGCGCCATCACCACGCGAGCTCACCTGCTGTTTGCGCTGCCGGTGCTGCTCGGGCA
>DATCFJ010000462.1:0-5926 GCA_036509605.1 Polyangiaceae bacterium
CCTGCTGAGATCCTGATCTCCGAACCGCGCTTGCCTCGAGCATCTCCGCCGAAACGGCGAAGCAAATCGAAGCGCGGCTCAGTTGGCCCTTCGGTGGCGCGCGCCGCACAATACGGCGCTGCAGCGGGTGGGCGCGCTCGCCTGCGCTCGCCCGCTCGTGGCTGAGTGCCAGTTGGCCCGTCGGCTTTGCGAATGGGTGCAACGCGGAGCGAATGGCGGAGCGGAGCCAGGCCTTTTTGGCGCTCCTCGGAATGCAAAACTTTTACATAGAGCGCGCCGCAGCAGAGGCCCCGATGCCGACCCTGGTTTTCGGCTGCTACGTTCAAACAGTACGCGACGTGCCGCTAGCACGCTTATAGTGCGTACATGCGGATGGGGACACAGCTAAGGGCATGGATGGGCGTCTTCTCGATTGGGCTGGCCGCGTGCGGCGCGCTCAAGGAGGGCTTAGAGGATTCGAAGCGCACGACGAGCAGTCTGAGCTGGGCCTCGACGCCCAAGTTTCTGTTCGGACCATGAACGGCCACACTTCGGTGGGTGTGCGCCTCGCAGCACCGCCGACGGGCGACGCCGCGGCAGCGAAGGCGCAGATCACCGACGTGGTGAATCGAAGCTTTCGCGCCAAGGTCGAGCGGGTAGAAATCTCGTTTTGAACGCAACGCTTGCGGCGCCGCCGTAGTGCAAACTGCGCGGCGGCACAAAAACCGGCCTCCCGCGGGGGTGACGCGGCGCGGCGTGGGTCGGGCTCGACTCTGTGACCAACTCGAGACAGAGTCCCGCCGGAATGGCGCATATTCTGGCCTTTGAACGACCCGTCGTGGAGCTAATCACGCGGGTGCGCGAGCTGCGTGAGCTGGCGAGTGAAGACGACCGATTCGGCAGCGAGTTGAAGCGGCTCGAAGACAAGGCCGCCAAGTTGGCGCGCGAGGTCTTCGCCAAGCTTTCGCCGATGCAGAAGGTGCAGCTGTCGCGGCACCCCAACCGCCCGTACACGAACGACTACATCTCGCGCCTGTTCGAGGATTTCGTAGAGCTTCACGGTGACCGACGCTTCGCCGAGGACGGCGCGCTGATCGCTGGCATTGGCCGATATCACGGCCGCAGCGTGGTCGTGGTTGGGCACCAAAAGGGACGCACCAGCAAGGAGCAGAAGCTGCGTAACTTCGGCATGCCGAACCCCGAAGGCTACCGCAAGGCGGTCCGCATGTACGAGCTCGCCGAGCGCTTCAACCTGCCGATCTTCACCTTCGTCGACACGATGGGAGCTTATCCGGGCTTGGGCGCAGAAGAGCGCGGCCAAAGCGAAGCCATCGGCGCTTCGATCGAAGTGATGTCGCGCATGACGGTGCCGATCATCACAACCGTGATCGGTGAAGGCGGCTCGGGCGGCGCGCTCGCGTTGGGCGTCGCCAACCGTGTGCTCGTGCTCGAGTTCAGCTACTATTCAGTAATCACCCCTGAAGGTTGTGCGGCAATCCTGTGGAAGAGCGCGGAGCGCGCCCCGGACGCCGCGGCCCGCCTGCGCATCACCGCGCCGCATTTGATCGAGTTCGGCATCGCCGATCAGATCGTGGAAGAGCCGCCGGGCGGCGCTCACCAAGATCACGATGACGCGGCGAAGCGGCTGGATCGGGCCCTGTACGCGACGCTCACCAGCCTAGCTGGCTTGTCCCGAGAAGGCCTGCGCGAGGACCGTTATCAGCGCTTCCGCAAGCTGGGCGCGTACGTCGCCTAGCTTGCGCGCTTCGTGAAGGAAGGAGGCCTTTCCGATGATACTGCTCGGCCAATACGACTCTCCGTTCGTGCGCCGCGTGGCGATTGCGCTGCATCACTACGAGCTGCCCTTCGAGCATCGGCCCTGGTCCGTGTGGGCTGACGCCGCGAAGATCGCCCAACACAATCCGCTCCGCCGAGTGCCAACACTGCTGCTCGAAGACGGCAGCGCGCTGGTCGAGACTTTCGCCATCTTGGATGCACTGGACGAATTCGTTGGTCCTGAGCGCGCCCTCCTGCCGGAGTCCGGAGCCGAGCGGCGCGATGGCCTGCGCATTTCTTCGCTCGCAGCCGGCATCGCGGACAAGGCCGTGACTCTACTGTACTCATCACTCGACCTGATGCAGCCGTCGCAGCAGTTCAACGAGCGCTGCCGCACGCAGATTATCGATACGTTGGCGGCGCTGGAGCGCGAGCGAGCGGGTCGTAGCACGCCGTTTTGGCTCGGACAGGCGCTGAGCCACGCTGACATCGCGTTTGCATGCAGCTATCGCTTCGCGAGCGAAGCCCACCCGGGGCTCGTCCAGCCGAGTCACTTTCCGAGTCTGACGGCCCAGGCCGCGCGCTGCGAAGCCCTGCCGCAATTTCAGCGCGTTTACCTGCCGATCACGAACAACCTCACGAAAACCTAAGCCGGTATTCGTGAGAGGCTCGGTGCAGCCAGCTCGTTCAAGGTGCGGGTGAGGAAGGCGTGGGCGCCGTGGGCGCTGGCTCTTGGCAGCTCCCGCCTATACAGACCCGATCCCCCTTGCACTGTGTGTCGTACTCACAACCGTGCTTGTCATCGGCCGCGCTGGTCGCAGCGCCAACTGGCGTAGCCCCTTCCGAGCGCTTCAGCACGGTCGCCTTGAGGTAGTGGTAACTCCCGCCGCTAGCCAGCGCGAGCGCCGCGTCACCCCCCAGATGGCAAACCTGAGGGGCGATGTGCTTCTTGAAAGTAGCAAGGTTCGAGGTGCCGTCGTCGCCCTCGACAACCACGTCGATCGTGCCGATTTCAATGAAGCCGCTCGGCGGTGCGGTCGTCAAGATCTCGAAATCGCACCCTTCGGGCCTCGGTGGTTGCGCGGGGCCGGTCGCGGTCGCCGCGAGTCTGGATAAACAGCCAAGAAACAGCACACACGAAACCCAGCCGAACGCCTTAACCATCTGTCCTCCCTTGAATGCGCGGCAGACTACGTGCTCACGTGTTGCGATGGAAGGAGTCCCGTACCTCACGTTGATCGCTCCGGCAGTTCCGAGCGACGCCGGTATTCGTCGAGGATTTCTCGGGTGCGGCTCGAGCCGCAGCGGGTGACGCCGATTTCGCGTGCTGCCAGCACGAAGTCGAGCTCGCGCACGCCGCCGGAGGCTTTGACCTGCACCGCGGCCGGAGAGTGTGCGCGCATCAGACGCAGATCTTCGAGCGTGGCACCGGCGCTGCCGAAGCCCGTCGAAGTCTTGACCCAATCAACGCCGAGCTCGCCGCAGATTTCGCAGAGCAGAATTTTCTGCGTGTCGGTCAAATAACACGCTTCGAAGATCACCTTCAGCTTTTGCCCGCGACCGTGGGTCTCTTCGAGCACGGCGCGGATGTCGGCGCGCACGTAATCCCAATCACCGCTCAGGGCTCGGTTTGGATTGATCACCATGTCGAGCTCGACGGCGCCGTCGCCCAGCGCAAGCTGGCTCTCGGCGACCTTTGCAGCCGTGGTTTGCCCGCCATGCGGAAAGCCGATGGTCGTGCTCGGCTTCACGTCCGAGCCAAGGAGCAGCGCCGCGCAACGCTTCAAGTACGACGGCACGATGCACACGCTGGCCACGTCGTACTCGAGCGCCAGTTGAATCCCGGCCTCGAAATCCACGACTTTCATCGTCGGCGCGAGCAACGAATGGTCGATCATTTTGGCGATGTCGTGATAGCTGTGCGGGCTGCTCATCGGGGGGGTGCGCGAGGTTACTATGCGTAAGCTTGTTCTGAAAACGATCACGGGTCTCGTGAGTTGCCAAGCTGAAGGGCCTATGTCATCCTGACTTCGCAATGCTCGCTGCGCGCAAGAATACGACGACCGCTCTCACGAGCACGGGAATTTCCCGGGCTGGTTGTCGTGTAGTCGCGTTCGAGTAACGAACGAAAATACCGAAAGCCCGCCGGAAGACGCGGGCTTTTCGGATTGCAGACGAGCCCCCGTTTCGCCGGCCAACGAAACGGAAAAGTCATGCTCGACGACAGTGATCATAGAGTCCTAGGCCAACAGCTCGACCTCTTTCATTTCCAGGAAGAGGCGCCCGGAATGGTATTTTGGCACCCGCGCGGTTACGCGACGTACCGCGCGTTGGAGAACGCGGTGCGTGCGTGGACGGCGAGTGCCGGCTTCGAGGAAGTGAAGACTCCCGAGCTCCTGCGCAGCGCAATTTGGGAACAAAGCGGGCATTGGCAGAACTTTCGCCAGCACATGTTTGCCTTCTCGGACGAGGGCAAACGCGCGGCGATGAAGCCCGTGAACTGCCCGGGACACGTGCAGATCGTCAAGAAACGCTCGCTGTCTTATCGCGATCTGCCGCTGCGGCTGTCGGAATTTGGCATCGTGCATCGCGACGAGTCGAGCGGCGTGCTGCATGGGCTGCTGCGCTTGCGGCAATTCACCCAAGACGACGGTCATGTGTTTTTGGCTGAGTCGGATGTCGAGCAAGAAGTCGCACGCTTCTGTAGCTCGCTGTACGACTTCTACCGAGCGCTGGGCTTTTCGGAGATCACGGTCAACTTTGCGACTCGGCCCGAGCAACGCGCGGGCAGTGACGCCCTCTGGGATCGCGCGGAGCGCGCGCTCGAGAGCGCCGCTGGGCGCGCAGGCCTCCGCTGCTGCCTCAAGGCCGGCGAAGGCGCTTTCTACGGGCCCAAGCTCGAATTCGAGCTCGGCGATAGACTGGGACGGCGTTGGCAGTGCGGCACGATTCAGCTGGATTTCGTGTTGCCCGAGCGCTTCGAGCTCGCCTACGACGACAGCTCCGGAGCGCGCGTGCGCCCGGCGATGTTACACCGCGCGATGCTCGGCAGCCTGGAGCGATTCTTGGGCATCTTGCTCGAGCATCATGAAGGGCGGCTTCCAGCCTGGCTTTCACCGGAGCAAGTTCGAATCTTGCCGGTGCACGCTGAGCAACGCGGCTACGCCGAGGAAGTCGTGCTCCGCTTGCGGCAGCATGGGCTCAGAGCCACGCTCGACTCTCGCGGCGAATCCCTAGCGCGCCGAGTGGCCGAGGCGCACGCGCTGCACATACCACTCCTGTGGGTGGTTGGAGCGCGTGAAGCCGCCGACCGAAGCGTCACCGAGCGCGGAGCGAGCCCAGAACGCCGCGCGCGGCCCCTCATGGAAGCCATCAGCCGCGCCGAAGTCGCCTGCGCACCACCCGTATCACCGGGGGACAACGCCGGAGTCGGAGCGGCAACGGGAAGTGACTAACAAAACGCCCGAAATCCGCCCCCAACGCACGGCGTGCTCTCGGCAGCACGCCGTGCCTTGACCCACCCATGAGTGCTAGCTAGGTTGCCCCCGCTTTGGGCAGTCTCGACGGTATCCGCACGATTGACGACCTTCGGCTCGACAATCAGCGCGTGTTCATTCGCGTCGATTTCAACGTGCCGCTGGACAAGTCTGGAACGATCACGAACGACGAGCGCATCGTCGCTTCGTTGCCTACGATCAAGAAAGCGATCACCGCCGGCGCGCGCGTGATCCTCGGCTCCCATCTCGGGCGACCGAAGGGCAAACACGACGCCGCCCTCAGTCTCGAGCCCGCCGCGCTGCGCCTGAGCGAGCTGCTCGGGCAAGACGTTTTCCTGCCCGATGATTGCATCGGGGACGCCGCCAAGAAGGTGATCAGCGATCTGCGCCCCGGTCAGTTGGTCTTGCTCGAAAACCTGCGCTTCCATGACGAGGAAGAGCAGAACGACGAAGCCTTCGTGCGTGAGCTTGCCGCGCAATGCGACGTGTACGTGAACGACGCCTTCGGCTCCTCGCACCGCGCGCATGCTTCGATCACTGGCTTGCCGCGCGTCGTGCGCGACAAGGGGATGGGCTACCTGCTGCGAGACGAAGTCACTGCCCTCTCCCGCCTGACCGAAACCCCTGACAAGCCGTTCGTGGCAGTGCTCGGCGGCGCGAAGGTCTCGGACAAG